>JBILDT010000022.1:0-11147 GCA_044352485.1 Candidatus Nanopelagicaceae bacterium | reverse complement strand
CCTGGGGCCAAATCGGCAAATATCTCGTCACCGACGCCTACTAAACGTGAGATTACAACAAAACCAAGATTGTCAGACAAAGTATTTCGCGGAGTCGCAACTACTGGCGGACTTTCATCGCTGTTGCTTTTAGGTTTAATTTTTGTTTTCTTAGCCTTCCAAGGTTTTCAAGTTCTTCGCTCTGAAGGTCTGGGGTTTATAACTGGAAGCAACTGGGAAGTAGTTCAGGATAACTTTGGAAATACGAATCTTGAAGCTTCCACATTTGGAATTGCAGCAATGCTTATTGGAACAGTTATTTGCGCAACCATTGCAGTAATTATTGCGGTTCCAATCTCAGTCCTGTGTGCTCTCTATCTAACTTTCTATGCGCCAAGTTTCATAAAGCGCATAATGGTCGCGCTGATTGACCTAATGGCAGCATTCCCATCGATTCTCTTTGGTATGTGGGGTTACTTCGTATTGATGCCACATGCTGAATATTGGGCTAAGTTAATCCATAAATATTTTGAGTGGATTCCAATTTTCAAAATGGATGTAGACATTTTTGAGCGCTCGCCATTCGTAGCAGGTGTAGTTCTATCTACAATGATTATTCCAATCATCACATCAATCTCACGCGAGATTTTTTCACAGACCCCACTTGATCGCATCCAAGCCGCATATGCACTTGGTGCAACGCGTTGGGCGATGATTAAAGCTGTAGTTATTCCTTACGGGCGAAGCGGTGTTGTTGGCGGTGCGATGCTTGGACTTGGTCGTGCGATGGGTGAAACAGTTGCGGTTTACACAGTTCTTAACTTGGTTTATCAAATCAACTGGCAAGTTTTGATCGGCGCCGGTGGAAACGTAGCTTCAATGATTCTGCTCAAGTTTGGCGAGGCTGGGCCAACTGAAACAAAGGCTTTGATGGCTGCAGGATTGGCGCTCTTTATTCTCACCCTGATTGTGAACTCGATAGCTAATGTAATTGTTACAAAGACTGGCGGTAAGGGCCGATGAGCATCGATAAACCAGTGGTTAAGCCAGGTAAGCCTTGGGCATCGACTCCGAAAGAACGAGCGATAGATCTTGGTGCAATTTTGCTCGCTGCTGTTGGTTCCTTTGCACTAGTGGCTCTATCTGAGCTAAAAGGAAAGCTTGCTTATGCCGGTGTCTTCTTTGTTTTAATTATTGTAATTAATTTTATTCACAATTACTTAAGTCGCGGCATTGCATTAGCAAAAGATTCAATCGCCTCATCATTTGCAGTTGCCGGAGTTTTGATTACGTTGCTTCCAATTACAAGCATTTTGTTTGCAGTCTTTGAACGTGGAAAAGCTGGATTAAAACCTAATCTGTTTACAACAGACATGAAGTTAAATGGTCCAAACGATCCAATCGATCAAGGTGGTTTGCTGCACGCCCTGGCTGGTAGTGGAATTATGGTGGGTATCGCACTGATAATCAGTTTGCCAATTGGAATTCTGACCGCGATCTACCTAACTGAAATTAAGGGTTTCTTTACCCGCCCAATCAGATTCTTGGTCCAGGCGATGTCCGGCGTTCCTTCGATTGTTGCCGGTTTGTTCATTCTTTCAGCAATTGTCTTTCCAATTACTAAGACTCCAAGCGGGCTCATGGGGGGACTTGCTCTAGCGATTCTTATGATTCCAACTATTGCTCGAACATCTGAAGAAGTTTTGTTATTGATTCCGTCAGATTTGCGCGAAGCCGGTATTGCACTTGGTGGAACTCAATGGCGGACAATTTCACAAATTGTTGTTCCTGCTGCAAAGAGTGGATTAATCACAGCAATCATTTTGGGCGTTGCTCGAGTTGCAGGTGAAACCGCACCGCTGGTGCTGGTATCTGGCGGCGGCGATGCACTCAACTTGAATCCAACTTCTGGACCAATGGGATCTTTCCCATTTTATATTTGGAAGAGCTTCACATTTGGAACGAATGAATCCATCGACCGCGCCTGGGCGGGAATCTCAGTTCTTCTAATTCTGGTCTTCATACTGTTTATTGCGGCCCGCCTTCTCGGCGGAGATAGGAATAAAAAATGAATAATTCCGAAGCGCAGGACCCTCTAGATAAAGGAAATGACAAAATGGAAACTACAACTCCATCATCGCTTTCAAGTGTCGCAGCAAATGCTGCAGCAAAGAAGAAGCCTGGTTCAGGCGCACTTGGGGTTGGACTAGAAGCCCGCGGTATTCACGCTTGGTTCGGCGACAAGATGGTTCTTAAAGATATCTCTTTAGATTTCTGGTCAGGAACTGTAACTGCGCTAATTGGACCTTCAGGTTGCGGAAAATCAACATTTATTCGCACTTTAAACCGCATGCATGAATTTATTCCGGGCGCCGCAATGGCCGGAGATGTTTTGCTGAATGGAAAAGATATTTATGAAAGCGGAACAGATGTAACAAAGATTCGCCTAAAGGTTGGAATGGTTTTCCAGAAGCCAAATCCATTTCCTTCGATGACAATTGCCGACAATGTTTTGGCAGGATTAAAGCTTGCGCAATTAAAGGTTCAGAATAAAGATGATTTACTCGAAGAGTGTTTAGTTCGTGCCGGACTTTGGGCAGAAGTAAAAGACCGCTTAAACGCTTATGGTGGTTCGCTATCTGGTGGACAGCAGCAGCGTTTGTGTATCGCTCGCTCACTTGCGGTGCGCCCAGAAATCTTGCTGATGGATGAACCATGTTCAGCGCTCGATCCAGGATCCACCTTGAAGATTGAAGAGACCATCTCAGAGCTCTCATCGACAATGACAATCATCATCGTTACTCATAATATGCAACAAGCAGCTCGGGTTTCTGATTACACCGGATTCTTCTTATCAGATGGTGGCCCAGGAGAGCTTGTTGAAGTTGGACCAACCAGCGAGATCTTCTCGAGACCAAAAGATATTCGCACCGAGAACTATGTGACTGGTCGTTTCGGTTAAAACCAGCTAAACCGACTAAAACTGGTTAACCAACTGTTCACCTAATAGTTGGCAAGCGTTTGGTATTAAACCCCTATTGCTTAACCCGGATTCAATAGTTTTTCCCGTAGACAAACGTCTATTTAGTCCGAACAAGGGGAAAAATGAAACTTTCTAATTCAATCAAGGTTCTTGGTATAGCACTCGCTGTAGCCGTCCTTGCATCTCCAACTGCTTATGCAAACATTGCACTTACTGGAGCGGGCGCGACATTCCCTGGCCCAATCATCGAAGCTTGCAAAGCTGGATACAACAAAGAAACTGGAAACACATTTACCTACGGCCTAGGTGGTTCTGGCGCAGGTCGCACAGCATCAGATAAGCAGACAGGTATCGTTAACTTTTCAGATACACCTCACCTTGCAGCTCGCGCTGGTGTAATTCACCTTCCAATCGTTGCTGGTCCTATCGCTGTTATGTATAACATCGGAAACAGCAAGCCACTTTATCTTTCACCAGCAACTGTTGCTGGAATCTTCGGTGGAACAATCACTAAGTGGAATGATCCAAAGATTGTTGCAGATAACAATCGCTCAGTTAAAGAAGTTCTTTACAAGACAGATGGAAAAGGAAATACCATCAAGGACAAGGCTGGAAAGCCAGTAGTTCTACGCGAAGTTGATCGTAAGATTCGCTACACACTTCCAAACAAGCCAATCAAAGTTATCTATCGCTCTGACTCATCAGGAACAACTGGTGCTTTCACTGCAGCTCTAAATGGCGCAGCTCCTGAAGTTTGGACAAAGGCTGGTAATAACGCTTTTGGTTCAACATTCCCAGGAAGCCTAAATGACAAGGCAAACCTTGGTCGCATTACTGGTGCATCAGGTTCAGCTGCAGTAGCAGCAGCAGCAGCGAAGACCCCTTACTCAGTCACATATGCAGAATCTGCTTATGCAAAAGACAATGGACTTGCAATTGCAAACATCAAGAACGAAGCAGGAAACTGGCAAGCACCAACATCTGGTGGAGTTTCAGCTTTCCTAGGTGCAGCTAAAATTGCTGATAACGGCATTGTTACCTTTGATTACAAGACAAAGGAACCAGGCTCATATCTATTCGGAACAACTTCATACGCACTTGTAGATACCAAGCAGAAGGATGCCGCAACCGCTAAGGCAGTTCGCGATCTTCTTACCTACTTCCTGGATCCAAAGTGCCCACAGACAGATCCATCACAAGACTTCACTGTTATCACTGGCCCACTCCGTGATATCAACTTGAAGTTAATTGCTCGGATCGTCAGCTAATAGCAATCGATTAAATAAGAAGCCCCGGGTTAATTCACTCGGGGCTTTTTTAATTAGCTAGTGGCGCGCCTGGCAGGAATCGAACCTGCGGCCTACCGCTTAGAAGGCGGTTGCTCTATCCGACTGAGCTACAGGCGCATTTGTTGAATTTCATGTGCGAGTCTACCGATTTGAACCGATAAGGTTTCGCACATGGCTGAGTTCATTTATACGATGAAAAAGGCGCGAAAAGCGCATGGTGACAAGGTAATTCTCGATGATGTGACCTTGATGTTTTTGCCGGGGGCGAAGATCGGCGTTGTTGGTCCTAACGGATCCGGTAAATCAACGGTCCTGCAAATTATGGCCGGACTACAACAACCTTCAAATGGCGAAGCTTTCTTATCGCCGGGATACACAGTCGGTATTTTGTTACAAGAGCCACCACTTGATGAAACTAAAACGGTTTTAGAGAATGTTCAAGAAGGCGTTGCTGAAACAATTGCACTTCTTGCTCGCTTTAATCAGATTAGTGATGAGATGGCCAATCCAGATGCTGATTACGACAAGTTATTGGCCGAGATGGGAAGCCTGCAGGAACAACTTGATCACCGAAATGCTTGGGATTTAGATTCCCAACTTGAACAAGCAATGGATGCACTTCGCTGTCCTCCAGGAGATGCCGATGTAACAGTTCTCTCTGGTGGAGAACGTCGTCGCGTAGCTTTATGTAAATTGCTTTTACAACAACCAGATTTGTTATTGCTTGATGAGCCAACAAACCACTTAGATGCCGAATCAGTTCTCTGGCTCGAGCAACATTTAAGTAAGTATCCCGGCACTGTTGTAGCAATTACGCACGATAGGTATTTCTTGGACAACGTTGCGCAGTGGATTTTGGAATTAGATCGTGGTCGTGCATTTCCTTATGAAGGAAACTATTCAACTTATTTGGATACAAAATCAACACGTTTGAAGATTGAAGGCCAGAAAGATGCCAAGCGTGCAAAGCGTCTGACTGAAGAACTTGAATGGGTTCGAATGAATGCAAAGGGTCGCCAAGTTAAATCTAAGGCTCGTCTTGCTCGGTATGAAGAGATGGCATCTGAAGCTGAGAAGACTCGCAAATTAGATTTCGAAGAGATTCAAATACCAATGGGTCCACGTCTTGGAAATGTTGTAGTTGAAGTAGAACACTTAAAGAAGGGCTTCGGAGATCGCTTGCTGATTGATGATCTCTCTTTTACCTTGCCACGTAACGGAATAGTCGGAGTTATTGGGCCTAACGGCGCGGGTAAGACCACGCTATTCAAAACGATTCTGGGTATGGAACAACCAGATAGCGGCACCGTAAAAATCGGTGAAACCGTAAAGATTTCTTATGTAGACCAGTCTCGTGGCGGTATAGATCCCAAGAAGAGTTTGTGGGAAGTTGTTTCAGATGGTTTGGATTACATAAAGGTCGGTCAAGTAGAAATGCCATCTCGCGCTTATGTTTCAGCATTTGGATTTAAAGGTCCAGATCAACAGAAAGCTGCCGGCGTTTTATCCGGTGGTGAGCGAAATCGTTTGAACCTTGCACTAACTTTAAAAATGGGTGGAAATCTATTGCTTCTCGATGAGCCAACAAATGACCTTGATGTTGAAACCCTTGGTTCCCTAGAAAATGCACTTCTTGAGTTTCCTGGTTGCGCAGTTGTTATTTCCCACGATCGCTGGTTCTTAGACCGGGTAGCAACACATATCTTGGCTTACGAAGGAGATTCACAATGGTTCTGGTTTGAAGGAAACTTTGAATCTTACGAAGAGAATAAAATCGCCAGACTTGGTGTCGAAGCTTCACGGCCACATCGTGTTACTTACCGAAAGTTAACTCGCTGATGCGCCACCACGGAAAAACTTACGTTCGCTGGAATGATCTCGATGCATTTGGACATATCAACAATGCAAATTACTTAACATTTATCCAAGAAGTGCGTGCTGACTTCACCTGGTATTCAAGAATAGCTAAAGGTTTAAAGCCAATGTTCTCGGATATGGTCGTGGCCCGAGCCGAGATTGATTATCTAGAGCCAATCACTGAAGGTGGCTTTGAAATTGATATCGCAATCTGGGTCTCAAAGATCGGAAATTCTTCATTCATACTTGAATACGAATTAACATCGAAGGCGGGCGTTCATGCCAAAGCCCGGACTGTTCAGGTTGCAGTTGATATGGAAACTAAGCGTTCCCGTGCAATTAATGAAGAAGAACGCGAGCTATTGACCCAATATCTTGAGCATGAGTGAAGCAACTTTTTATGAACGCGCTGGTGGGGCGGCAACGTTTAAGGAACTAACAAAGCGGTTTTATCAACGGGTTGCAACGAATCCAATATTAAAACCGATGTATCCCGAAGATGACATGGCTGGGGCAGAAGAGCGACTTGCACTATTTCTCGAACAATATTGGGGTGGGCCATCTACATACTCCGAACAGCGTGGCCATCCAAGGCTTCGCATGCGACATGCGCCATTTCATATTGCAACCCCAGAACACGATGCTTGGCTGCAATGCATGCATGCAGCAGTAATTGATTTAGAGATTGCCGAAGAACTTAAAGAAGAGCTCTGGACCTATTTTCAATATGCGGCTCATTCAATGAAGAACCAGCCAGATAATTAATTAGCTTTAGGTTGAGACTTATTTCCAATTTTTAGGATCTCGCCATTTCGCAAATACCAGAGAGTTCCATCTAAAGACCTAACAGTTGTTATGCGAAGTCCAACAGATTCGACTACTCCTGAAACTTCCATAGTTTCGATTTGATCGCCAACGCCATATTGATCTTCAACCAACATAAATAATCCTGCAAGCACATCGCGCACTAAGGTTTGTGCGCCAAGTCCAAGTGCAACACCGATTACACCAGCTGAAGCAACGAGTGGTCCTAGGTTGAATCCCAGTTCGCTCAAAATCATGGTTAAAGTGATCAACCAGATAATTCCGTTTAGTGCAGATTTGAGAACTGAACCAGCAGTGCGCGCACGTTCGCGTTGTCTATCCATCCCACGCTTTGGGCCCGGAACGAAATCGGCATCAGCAATGCGATTTATCGCCTTGGCCACTGCGCGAGCGCCAACCTTCTGAAAGAACAGGGCGATTACCAGGATCAAAATTATGTGGAACGGCGCACCGATAAACCAGTCATAAATCTCTTGGGCATTGTCGCTTAGGGTCATGTTGGAAGAATAAACCTTCTATTCACGAGATTCGCCATCAGAAATGCGCGATTTTCCGCCTGACTTACGGCACTATTTACCCAACAACGCGAGCCACGCGCTGGAGCAAGATCCACAAAAAGGGAGCTATTCAAGTGCCACAGACATTGGTACTGAACGCCACTTATGAGCCACTAGGTGTCGTATCAGAGAGACGAGCATTGATCCTCGTCTTGAATCAACGAGCCACAACGATTGAAGAGTCAGACACAGTTCTCCATTATTCAGGTGGAGCAATAACTCTTCCAGCAGTTATTAAATTAGTTAAATTTGTTCGAATTCCTTATCGCCATGCGGTCCCACTTTCCAGACGCGCACTTTTTGCGCGCGATGGTGGTCGCTGCGTTTACTGCACTGCACCGGCAACTTCGATTGACCACGTGATTCCACGTAGTCGCGGTGGTTCACATAATTGGGAGAATGTTGTATCTGCTTGCCACAAATGCAACCATCAAAAAGCAGATCGCACACTTAAAGAAATTGGATGGAAGTTAAAGACGCTGCCACGTGAACCAGCAGGCGCAGCTTGGCGAATTCTGGGAACCGGCAAGCCGGATACGAGATGGATTTCATATCTCCGCCCATTTGGCGCTGAACATGGCGTTGCCTAAGATACGGGTATGCAATTTTTCACTGGCGTCTTAAATCGAATTAATCAAGAAGATGGCTCGCTTCCGGGTGAACCGCTTGGGACATTTCTTGGAATAGTTTATTTCCTAGTTATTCCAACCGTTATGTTTATCGTGATCTCAGTATTCGTTGCACTTGCCACAGTTGATCGCAGAAAGAATAAGAGTTCATCACTTACTCGAATTGAATAATTTCAAGCATCCTTTGCTTGCGCTTTAAGTGCGCGTGTAAGTGCATCTCGACTCTCTGAAACTAATCTGCGAAGGCCGGCTGCGGAATCCTTACCGGTTGTATCAAGCCAGTTAATGGTCTTGTCTAAAGTTGCTTGATTGGTTATGTAGGTCGGATAACAGAGTTCAACAAATGAGCTTCCGATATCGAAGGAAGCGCTATCCCACATTGTCAGAAGTGAATCAAAATATGGATCAACATAAGCGGCGAGTAAGTCGCGCTGTCCAGATCGCATAAATCCACGATGGATCGCTGCGCGGATTGAACTTGTTAATTCATCTTTAGTAATTGCTCTCCAGGCATCGGCTTTTGCTTCTGCTGTAGGAAATGCTGCAACACAAGTTGCGTGACCGAGTTGGCCATTTATGGTGTTATCTCGCTGCAGTTCAGCATCGAGTTCAGCGCGTGTAAATAAACCACGTTCGCAAAGTGCAAGAACAAAGGTCCAACGCAGATCAGCATCGACTTTTAATCCAGCAAGTTTTCCATCCAGAAGTGCGCGCAATTGTTTTCCGTGGCCTTCAGTAACTGCAAGCCCGGTGAAAATTCTGGCAAATTGCAATTGGTGATCGCTTTCGGCCTTTGCTGATGCCAGTAAGTTTGCAATTCCATCCGCAACTTTGGCTCTAAGTGCATCGCGATTTGCTGGGTTTGCATAAAGTTCTACCGCAGTGGTTAATTGATTGCCAATTACGGTAACAACCGTAATATCGCTTTCGCCAGGCAGGCCAGAGAGTGCTATCTCTAGAAAGTCAGTTGCGCTGATTTCAGCATCGCGCAACATATCCCAAGAAATTGCCCAACACATAGCACGAGTCAGACCATCAGAGATGTTGCCCAGATGCGACTTAAGAGTTGCAATTGAACGATCGTCTAATCGAACCTTTGCATAAGATAAATCGCGATCATTAATCAACAACAAGTCGGCAATTTTTTCGCCAGCAAGTTCTACAACAGTTGTGCTGGCACCAGCAACATCTAGCTCTACCGATTTACGCAGAACCACGTCGTTGCCTTTAACATCGTAAAGACCGACAGCCAGGCGATGTGGGCGAAGTTCTTTCGAACCAGCAGGAACAAGGGGAGCTTCTTGCAAGATTTCAATCTTCGAATACTTATCTTCTGCGATCTCCAACTTAGGGCGCAGTGTGTTTACGCCTGCGGTTTGCAACCAGGTTGACACCCAAGGCTTTAAGTCACGGCCACTTGTAGCAGTGAGTTCTTCCAACAAATCGTCGAGAGTTGTATTAGCAAAGGCATGCTTAGCAAAATACTTCTGTAGCCCGGCGATGAAGTTATCGCGGCCCACATGTGCCACCAATTGTTGAAGAACAGATGCGCCCTTGGCATATGTAATTCCATCAAAGTTAGCATTTACAGTTTCAATATCAATCATGTCCGAAACGATCGGATGCGTTGAAGATAGTTGATCTTGGCGGTAAGCCCAGTTCTTGCGTTCTGAGTTAAATCCGGTCCAGGCATTTACAAATCGAGTTCCTTCAGCAGATGCCAAGTGTGAAGACCATTCAGCAAAGGATTCGTTAAGCCACAAGTCATCCCACCATTGCATCGTGACCATATTTCCAAACCACATATGTGCCATCTCGTGCAAAATCGTGTTTGCACGGGCGTCATACATGCGCTCGGTTACTTTGCTGCGAAATACAAGTAAGTTTTCGAGGAAAGTTACGGCGCCAGAATTCTCCATCGCACCCCAGTTGAAATCCACAACTGCGATTTGATCATATTTCTCAAATGGATAGGCAAGTCCAAATACTTTCTCAAAATATGCAAAGCCCTGTTTGGTAACCAAGAAAATATCTTCCGGATCCAAAGATTCTGCCAAGGATTTACGGCAGTAAATTCCAAGTGGAACAGTTTTCTGGCCGATGTATTCATCATGCACGTGATAGTAAGGACCGGCAATCAATGCAGTTATGTAAGTTGGAATTCTTGGCGTTGGCAGGAACTCCCAAACGTTCTTCTCGCCAGCAATTGAGCTCTTCGCTTTAACCGGAGAGTTTGAGATAACTTCCCAATGCGCAGGCGCGGTCACGGTTAATTGGAATGTGGCCTTTAAATCTGGTTGATCAAAGCACGGATACATCTTGCGGATATATGCAGTCTCACCTTGCGAATACAAATAAACTTCGTTATCGGCTGGGTCTACTGAATACTGCAGACCTTCGCCAGTCTTTGAATAATCGCCCAAGATCTCAATTACTAATTCATTATCCGCTGCGAGACCTTTAAGGAAAACGCTCTCGCCATCGTAATTCGAAACATCAACATCGGTGCCATTTAGCTTTGCTGAAATAATTTTCTTTCCCACGGCATCGATAAATGTGTCATACCCGGGCTTGTTGCAACTGAACTTAACAGTGGAAGTAGCGATGAAGTTCTCTGGTCCCTGGCAAACATCAATAGTCACAACATATGAAGTAATTGCCAGATGACTGCTGCGTTCGCGCGCTTCGGCTCTTGAAATGTTTAATCCAGGCATGAGCCAACCTTATCTTTCCTTATCTAAGATACCCACATGAGTTCTCCGGAGAAGAGCGGCCTTTACAACCTAAGTAATAGGTCTTTTCGGCTGCGTGGAACTCGGATCACCGAAGCCCAGGCAAAGGCCACCGAAATGTTTTGGGAGAAATTCGGAATCGTCCCAGATCACCCAATAGTTCCATCCAAGATATTTCCAGATAGTAAAAAGGTAATCATGGAAATCGGAACCGGCATGGGCGAGGCCACCGCAGAAATAGCCCGCAATTTTCCCGACACCGGATTCTTTGCTCTTGAAGTTCACCGTCCTGGAAT
>JBILDT010000140.1:0-3218 GCA_044352485.1 Candidatus Nanopelagicaceae bacterium | reverse complement strand
CGGCATCGAAAGCTTGCTCTTTTACAACTGGATTCACCTTCGATGTATCAGGTGGTCGGGCAACTTATTAATGAGTGATCTCTATACCTTTGGTGAATCACTCGCACTGTTCATGACAGTCGATACCGATTCAGTTTTAACCGCAGATACTTATACTTTTTCAGCTGCCGGGACTGAAGCCAATGTCGCAGTTGCGGCTCATCAATTAGGACTTGATGTTTACTTCCAAACAAAGCTTGGCCCAGATGAATTAGGCGATGCAGTTAAAGTTAAATTCGCAGAAGTGGGGTTAAAGACCGATCATTTTCTGCGCTGTGATAATTACACCGGCGCGCTTGTAAGAAATCATGGCGGCACCCAACCCTTTGTAAATACATATCTACGCCGCAGCAGCGCTGGTTCAACATTTTCGCCAGCTGATTTAGATGAAGATGAAATTGCTAAATCCAAATGGCTACATGTGACTGGGATTAGCGTTGCAATCTCCGAGAGCAGTAAGGAGGCGGTAATTCGCGCACTTGAGATTGCTCGTAAAAATAAGGTGGGCATCAGTTTTGATCTGAATTTCCGCAAAAAACTTTGGAGCGAAGAAGAGGCAAGTGCAGCGCTTAAAACAATAATTAAAGATCTAGATGTAGTAAGTGGTGGCGTTGATGAATATGAAGTTATCTTTGGCTCTAAAGATCCGGAAGAAAACTTAGCAACCGTTGCGGCGCTCGGTGTCAAAACTGTAATCATGACTGCTGGCCCAGAGGAGATGCGGATTTTGCATGAGGGCAGAAGATTTAATTACACCCCAGTTAAGGTGAAACTGGTTGACCCAGTTGGGTCTGGAGATGCATTTATATCTGGCACGATTTCCGGATTAATCGGTGGGCTTTCAATTGAAGATGCGATTGCACAGGGGAGCAAATGTGGCGCAGCTGTGGCGGCTAACCGAGGCGATTGGGCCCTTATGATTACTGGTGAAAAAGGAATTTTAAAGAGTGGGGGATTAAATGGCTAACGAACTTACATTTGAATCTGGTCTAGTTGCCATTATCCGAACCAAGACTGCAGATGAAGCACGGGCTGCCGCCACTGCGTTAATAGCAGCCGGTGTTGATGTAATTGAATTTACAACTACCACTCCTGCAGTCTTTGATTTGATTGAAGAGTTTGCCTCAAAAACTGGCGTCCATGTCGGTCTAGGAACTGCAATGAATCGTGCCCATGTCTTATCTGGCAAAGATGCAGGTGCCAAGTTTGTAATTTCACCACATGTTTTCCAAGAAGTTATTGAAGTAACAAAACAAGCTGGCCTGATCTCGATACCTGGTGTTGCCTCACCTACAGATGTTGCAGATGCACTTCGATATGGCGCAGATATCCTGAAATTTTTTCCAGCATCCGCCCTTGGCCCAAATTATTTGAAAGCCGTATGTGAACCATTTCCTGGTTTGAATTGGATGGCAACAGGTGGCATAAGTGTTGAAACGATTCCGGATTGGATAGCCGCTGGCGTTACCGGTTTTGGAGTAGGTGGAAAATTAACGTCTGGTGGGGTTGCCGAGATTCCAAACCGGGTAGCAGAGTTCAAGAGCGCAATAGCAACTGCGAGGGGAAATCAATAACAAGTGAAACTTAAAGATCAACATATATTTGTTACTGGTGGCGCAGATGGAATTGGTCGCGCAGTGGTGCAGGATGTGGCTGATGCTGGTGCCAAAGTCTCCTTCTGTGATTTAAATGTTGAAAAGGGTAAGGCTTACGAGGCGGAGTTAAAAGCTGCCGGACATCGCGCGCTCTTTGTTCCAGGAAATGTTGGTGTTGTCGCACAGATGCAAGAAGTGCATGCTGCAATCACTAAAGAGTTCGGCGAAGTAAATGGTCTAGTAAATAATGCGGGACGCAATGCTTACTACGACCCAGTCGAGATGACTGAGGCCGAATGGGAAGATTTTATGAATGTAGATTTCAAAAGCATTTGGGTGGCTGCAAAACTCTGCCTGCCTGCGATGCGCAAATCTAAAAAAGGTGCAATCGTAAATATCTCATCAATTCACGCACGTATGTCCTATCCAAATTACTTTCCATATGCCGCTGCAAAATCTGGAATCTTGGGACTAACTCGAAACTTGGCACTGGACGAAGGCAAGCATGGCATTCGCGTTAATGCGGTCTTGCCTGGTTTCACACTGACACCGATGGTCGAGGACTATTTCGTTAAGAATCCAGAGAAGCGATCCGAAGCGCTATCCGTGCAACCAATGGGACGTATGGCCCAACCAATTGAAATTGCAAAAGTTATTACCTTCCTTCTAACCGATGATGCTTCATTTGTTAATGGCGCTGACTGGATTATTGATGGCGGACTATCTGGAAGATTCGCTTAAATATTATGAAAATTGTTGTCACCGGTGCGACCGGATTATTGGGTAAGGCAACTGCCGAACATCTTGTAAGGCAAGGCCACGAAGTAATTAGCGTTGATCGCAGAGAGGCAGATTTCGCAGTAGGTTCGAAGTTGGTAGTAGGGGATTTATCCGACTTAGATTTCTGTGACAGTGTGATTGCGGGCGCTGACGGCCTTGCTCATCTAGGCGCAATTCCAAACCCAACTGATGCCCGGCAGTTCGAGGTATTTAAGAATAATTCAGTAAGCACTTTTGCAGTTTTCACAGCTGCTGCTCAGGCCAAAGTTAAGACCGTTGTTTATGCATCAAGTCTTTCGGCATATGGTTTTGCATATTCCGATGAATGGACTTCACCGCTTTATGCCCCGGTTGATGAAGCGCACCCATTTATTTTTGAAGAGAGTTACGCACTTTCCAAAGAGGTAAATGAACGCTCGGCTCTGATGTGGTCGCGCAGATGTGAAACTGCATTTGTTGGCATGCGTTTTCCGTGGACAAATACCCCAGAGAAAACTTTAGAGCTTGCTAGACGATTTAATGACGAAGATAACCTGCCACCAGATCCAAGATTCCCAAAAGGCATTGTCGCGAAAATATTGTGGACCTATTTAGATCTGCGTGATGCAGTAAAAGCGATTGAAATTGTTCTGCAATCAAATATAAAGGGCTCGCACGTTTACAACTTTGCCGCCCCCGACATCATGGCCAAGGCGCCAACAATGGAGCTCATGCAAAAGTTCCACCCCAAGACCGAGATCCGAAGCCCCCTGCCCGGCCACAGCGCCCCGCTCTCCAGTCAGGCATTTGTCGATACATTCGGGT
>JBILDT010000139.1:0-3222 GCA_044352485.1 Candidatus Nanopelagicaceae bacterium | reverse complement strand
AAATTACAACCCCGCTCTTGATACATGCTTGCTCGAGACCCCAGACCAACCTTGCTGGATCAATGAGAGCTGTGCCATCTGGATCCCATAAACCACCAACAGAAATTGGTGAATTTACTCGCGCCTGCATCTCCTCTTTGCTTAAGATTTGAACGCTGTCACCAAAAGAGTTCCGCAGGTCAGCAATTTCGATTAGATCATTTAGCTGCCACTCTTCATTTGCAACGCTAATTTCACCAGTTAATTCAAAACCGCAATCAATGTTGTATTTCTTGATTGTGGCCTCAATGGCTTCTAGGTTTTCGCGACCTAGCCTTTCAATGATCGCCATCTCATCTTTAAAGCGACTGTAGCCATTCATAAATCCATGAGTTAATGAGTAACTGCAGAAACCACCATTGCGACCAGATGCACCGGCGCCAGTTTCTAACTGTTCAATAATGATTACATTGCGCTCGGGATTTTTCTCTTTAGCAAGGAGCGCAGTCCATAGACCGGTATAGCCAGCTCCGACTATGCAGAGGTCAGTTGTTATTTCACCGATCAGTGTTGGGTGCGCTTCAGGTTCTAAGGGGTCAGCGTCAAGCCAATACAACTGTGGTTGCATATGTGAAAGATGTTTTAAATAGGAGGAGTCGATGTTTGACATCGCGTAATCCGGCCGAAACCGGGATCACCCCTTCAATCACAACTTAAAGTTGGCCCGGGTCCTCCGGAGTCCTACCCCACGACGCAGAGCTATTAATAACTCTGTTCTTCACCATGGATTCTTTGAAAGTTTAGCGCACCCTACGACGGTTTGCGAGTTGCCCCACGATGACAAGTGTCAGAGCCAAGAAGAACATTGCCGAACCAATTACGTTGGCCTGTGCGGGAATTCCGCGGGCGGCCGAGATATAAATAAATTTAGGGAAAGTAGTTAGGGTTCCAGAATTAAAGTTCGTAATAATGAAGTCATCGAAGGAGAGGCTAAAGGCCAATAGGGCGGCTCCTGCGATTCCGGGTGCAACTAGAGGCAGTGTCACACGTCTAAAGGTCTGGAACTCATTTGCATAAAGATCCATAGCGGCTTGTTCCAACCTTGGATCCAAACTTGCAATACGAGCCTTAACTGTGACGACTACGAATGAAATACAGAAAACAATATGAGCAATAACTGTTGGCCAGAAACCAGGATTGATTTCTAATACTAAGAATAGCGAGAGAAGTGAGGCTCCCAGAACAATTTCTGGAGTTGCCATTGGCAAGAAGATAAGCAAATTCGAGGTAGAACGGCCCTTGAACTTATGGCGGCCAATTGCGAAAGCAATCATCGTTCCAAGAATCGTTGAAAAGATGGTTGCGAGAAGGCCAATCTTTATTGAATTCCCAAGAGCGTTACAAACTTCAGGGGCGCCGCAAGGGTTTTTCCAGTTATCTAAAGTGAAGCCCTTCCAAATTAGATTGCTCTTTCCAGAGTCATTAAATGAGAAAGCAAATGTGTATGCAACTGGAATGAAAAGATAAGTGAATGCAATAAATGCATAGATTTTAATTAAGTTGCGACCTACCCAGCGCTGAATCCGAGCACCAAGTGGAATTGTAGGAATTGGAGCTTGCTGAATTTTCTGACTCATACCAACTCCTCAGTTCCGGCTTTACGGATGTAGAGGGTTACAAGAATCAAAATTGCCACCATCAGAGTGAATGAAAGTGCGGCAGCCGTTGGGTAATCAACAACTCTAAAGTATCGAGACTCGATAACATTTCCGAGCATCTTGGTATTTGGGCTTCCAAGAATTGCTGCGTTTACATAATCACCAGCAGCTGGAATAAAGGTGAGAAGGGTTCCGGCTACAACACCTGGCATTGAAAGCGGAAGAGTTACCTTGCGAAAAGTAGTGATGCCATTTGCATATAAGTCACCTGATGCTTCAAGTGTTTTTGGATCTATTCGATCTATTGAAGCAAATAGCGGCAGCGTCATAAATGGTAAAAAGTTGTAGGTCATACCCATAACGACAGCAAATGAGGTCGAAGTTAGCGTTGTGCTATCACTAATAATTCCAAAAGTTCGAAGTGTCGGAACTACGAATCCTTCTTCTCCCAAGATTTGCTTCCAGGCAATTGTTCTAAGCAAGAATGAGGTAAAGAATGGTGCAATAACCAGCACTAAAAGAACGTTCTTATACTTTCCCGATTTGAATGCGATTGCATATGCCAGCGGATAGGAAATCGCAAGAGCCAAGAGCGTGGCAAGTAAAGCGTAGACAAATGAGCGAGTGAATTGCTCTCTATTCTCAATGAATGCATCAAAGTAATTTGCAAAGCGAAGAGTCTGTTCGTATTGGCCAGTGTCTCCCCCAGGAATTCTGGTCTGAGTAGAAGTCTGCGCCAAGTTGATGATTGGCAGAATAAAGAAGGTGAAGAGAAAGGCGAAGCCTGGAAGTAGAAGTAAATAAGGAGTTCGAATCTTTCTCATGAGATGAGTTTTATTCTTCGTCTAAAACTTCTGGAGCAACTTCTGATCCAGCTGTTGCATCCTCATCGCCACGCAAGCCAAATGTAAATGATGGCTCCCATGAAATATTTACCTCATCGCCTTTTTTGAATGGTGCAACGCCATCATCATTCTGCTCGAAGACCATAAGTTCTTGCCCCCAGGGCATTTCAACTTGATACTGGGTCGATACTCCGATGTAAGAAACATCTTCAATTCGACCACCTGATAAAACATTTCCCTTGACCGGAGTTTCAAGTAATGAAATTCGGAATTTCTCTGGACGAATTCCGGCATAAGTTGAATTATCAACAGCATGCGAACGGCTCTTTGGAAGTGAGATCTTCTGGCCAAATAAATCCACAATCTGCGAATCCCCATCATTGCCAGAGATAGTGCCTTTAATTAAATTTGATTGTCCCAAGAAGTTTGCGACATACGCGGTCTCTGGATTGTCATATAAATCTGCCGGTGAGCCCATTTGTTCAATCTGGCCCTCATTCATAACTGCAATCGTGTCAGCCATTGTCATAGCTTCTTCTTGATCGTGAGTAACGTGCACGAAGGTGAGCCCGACTTCTTTCTGAATCCACTTAAGTTCAATCTGCATCTGGCGACGAAGTTTTAGATCAAGTGCGCCTAGCGGTTCATCTAGCAAAAGTAGCGCAGGTCGATTCACGATTGCGCGAGCAAGTGCAATACGTTGTTGTTGACCACCAGATAGTTGGGTTGGTTTGCGCTGC
>JBILDT010000021.1:0-11368 GCA_044352485.1 Candidatus Nanopelagicaceae bacterium | reverse complement strand
AGCTGGTTATGTTCAAGATCCGGATGTTCTAGATACCTGGTTCTCATCCGGCTTGTGGCCATTTTCAACTCTAGGTTGGCCAGACAAAAGTGATGATCTTGCAAAGTTCTTCCCAACCAGCGTCCTTGTAACTGGTTATGACATTCTCTTCTTCTGGGTTGCAAGAATGGTTCTACTTGGCCTCTTTGTTACTGATGGCGTAGCGCCATTCCACACAATTGCACTACATGGATTAGTTCGAGATCGCTTTGGAAAGAAGATGAGCAAGTCTCGTGGAAATACTGTTGACCCAATTGAGTTCATGGATAAATACGGTTCAGATGCGCTGCGTTTCACTCTAGCCCGTGGAGCGAACCCCGGAACCGATCAAGCAATTGCCGAAGAGTGGATTGGCGGCTCTAGAAACTTTGCTACCAAACTTTGGAATGCATCACGTTTTGCAATTATGAATGGTGCAAATGTTGATGGTGAAGTTGCGGCATTTGATTCACTTAACGCAATTGATCAGTGGATTTTGACACGACTAGATGAAACTGTGGAATCAGTAGATCAATTATTAGAACAATTTGAATTCGCTAAGGCCTGCGAAATTATCTACCACTTTGCTTGGGATGATTTATGTGATTGGTATCTAGAACTTTCAAAGGCAACTTTCGCTGCTGGTGGCAATAAGGCCGAGGCTTCTAAACGAGTTTTAGGGCAAGTTTTAGATCAGCTTCTTCGCTTAATGCACCCGATGATGCCATTTATTACTGAAGAACTCTGGTGTTCATTTACCGGTGGCGAAACGCTAGTAACAGCAAACTGGCCAAAAGCTAATCCAGAAAATCGCAGCGAAGCTTCAAAGTTGATTGTTGAACAATTGCAGGATTTAACTACTGAGATTCGAAGATTTAGAAATGATCAAGGCATTAAGACCTCAGCCAAAGTCGGAGCAAACTTTATTGGTTTAGATTCACTCTCAGAGTTTGAGGCTTCACTTCGTCAAGTCTGCCGAATTGAGCCAATTACAGGTAGCCCTAGCGCTGCAATTGAAGTTGGTAAAGTAAAAATTGAGTTTGACCTAACCGGTGCAATCGATGTTGTGGCCGAGCGCGCAAGACTTACAAAAGATTTGGCTACGGCAGAGAAGGATCGAGCAACTGCAAAAGTTAAATTAGAGAATGAAGGCTTCATGGCCAAAGCGCCAATCGAAGTTGTCCAGGAAATTAGAGAGCGCCTAACACAAACTAGTGCAGATATTGAAAGTATTACTGCGCAACTAGCTGCACTGCCTACTAAGTAATGGCAACACCTGAAGATTTAGTAGTAATCAAAGTTATCGAAACTGCGCTGATGAAGCGCTGGCCCGAGAACAAGATTGAACCTTCATTGGACCGTATTTCAGCGCTCATCGATGCTTTAGGTTCTCCTCAGCTCTCGTTTCCAACTGTTCACATTGGTGGAACAAATGGCAAGACCAGCACATCGCGAATGGTAGATGCTTTATTTTCAGAACTTGAATATCGGACTGGGAGATTTACCAGCCCGCACCTAGAGAGTTTCCTGGAACGAATTTCAATCAAGGGTGAATCAATTAGTCCAGCAGAGTTAATCGCAACTTACAACGACATTGCTCTATATTTGGATTTAATTGATAGTCGAAGTGAAACCCCACTCTCATATTTTGAAGCGATAACCGCAATGGCATTTGTTGCATTTGCCGAACACCCAGTAGATATCGGAATTATTGAAGTCGGAATGGGCGGGGATTGGGATGCAACAAATGTTGTGCAGAGTGCAGTATCAGTATTAATGCCAATCGGTTTAGACCATATGGAGTATCTCGGTGAGACTATTGAAGAAATTGCTCAGACTAAATCCGGGATTATTAAGCCAGAATCACATGTGGTTTTAGCAGCACAGGAACCAGAGGTTGCTCGAATTCTTTTGGAAAAAGTAGTAGAGAAATCAGCGATTCCATATCGAGAAGGAATTGAATTCTCATTAATTAGGCGAGACATTGCAGTCGGTGGGCAGTTAATTTCAGTGCAAGGTATCCACGGTGAATATGGTGAGATTTATCTACCACTTTATGGTGCGCACCAAGCAAAGAATGCGGCAATCGCCATCGCAACAGTAGAAGCATTTGTTGGAGTTAAATTAGATGAAGAGCTTGTGCGTTCTGCCTTCGCAAAAGTTGCATCTCCAGGACGCTTAGAAATCTTGCACCGAGACCCAACCGTGATAGTTGATGCAGCGCATAATCCCCATGGCGCAACGGCGTTAGCCGAGACACTTAGAAGTGAGTTTGATTTCGAATCTATTTTCTGCGTTCTGGGAATTCTCGGGGAGAAAGATGTAAGGGGAGTATTGAAGGCGCTCGAACCAGTTGTTGATCGATTGGTAGTTACGAAATCAGATTCGCCTCGTGCTCTAGCCGTCTCTCAGTTATTCGAAGAAGCGGTTCAAGTATTTGGAAGTGAACGAGTTTACAAAGAGGAAGATTTGAATTCGGCTATCACCTATGCGATGGAGCAGGTAACCTTAATCAACCAAGTAAGTGATGGCGTAAGCGCAGTTGTGATCACCGGATCTGTTGTAACCGCAGGATCTGCACGGGTCCTCTTGCGAAAGATTGGAAGATCGGAGGAGAAGTGAGAGTTTTAAGCGCATCTGTTTTAGCAATGGAGGCTTTCGTTATGGCCTTCGCAATCCTTCTGGCTATGGGAGAGAACAGCGGTGCTGTTTTAACCTATGGCGGCATAATCGCGATTTTGCTTCTACTAAATGCCGGCTTAATGAAAAAGAAAATTGGCTGGGTCGTGGGTTCGATTCTCCAGATTGCAATGATTTCTTACGGTTATTTCGTAACTTCGATGTATTTCGTGGGAGCGCTTTTTGCTGGACTTTGGATCGCCGCCTACGTAGTAGGTCGTAAGGGTGAGGCAATCCGGGCCGAGCTCCTGCGGCAGAAACCCCTCAAATAATCACCAGAAATTCTCGGATTAAGAACTTTTGGGCGGCCGCATTAGACTAACGTCCGTGAATTCCCAAAAAATAGAACGCACCCTAATCCTGGTTAAGCCAGATGGCGTTGCTCGATCTTTAGTTGGCGAAGTTGTTTCTCGTGTTGAGAATAAGGGTTACAAAATAGTTGGCTTGAAAATGATGACACCAACTCGAGAAATTTTAGCAAAGCATTATGCCGAACATGAAGGCAAACCATTTTATGAACCACTTCTCGAATTTATGTTGTCTGGTCCGATAGTCGCAATGATTGCCGAAGGTAATCGTGTGATTGAAGGATTTAGAAAACTAGCAGGAACCACAGATCCAACAACCGCAGAACCCGGAACTATTCGTGGCGATCTTGCTCGCGATCAAGGAACCAAGGTTGTGCAAAATATTGTTCACGGTTCAGATTCACCAGAATCTGCAGCACGTGAAATGGCAATTTTCTTCCCCGAGCTAAATTAATTGAAAGGTCTCAAATGAGCAAAAAGAATCCAAATCGCATGTCATTTATCGGAAGAGATATGGCTGTTGACTTAGGAACCGCAAACACACTTGTTTATGTTCGTGGTCGCGGAATTGTTCTAAATGAGCCAAGCGTTGTTGCGGTCAATCAAGACACTGGTGGAATCCTCGCCGTTGGCCTTGAAGCAAAGCGAATGATTGGGCGCACACCAGGAAATATTGTTGCGATTCGTCCACTTAAAGATGGCGTGATTGCAGACTTTGATACAACTGAGCGGATGTTGCGTTACTTCATTCAGAAAGTGCACCGTCGTCGTTATTTAGCTAAGCCAAGAATTGTTGTCTGTGTTCCATCAGGTATCACCGGTGTTGAACAACGTGCAGTTAAAGATGCTGGCTACGCAGCTGGTGCTCGTAAGGTTTACATCATTGAAGAGCCAATGGCTGCTGCAATTGGTGCCGGACTTCCAATTCATGAACCAACCGGAAACATGGTTGTTGATATTGGTGGCGGAACTACTGAGGTTGCAGTTATTTCACTTGGTGGAATTGTTACAGCGCTATCAATCCGAGTTGGTGGAGACGAACTAGATCAAGCAATTATTGATTGGGTTAAGCGCGAATACTCACTTCTATTGGGTGAGCGAACAGCTGAAGAAATTAAGATGGCAATTGGTTCGGCATACCAACTTCCGGGCGAACCAGATGCTGAAATTCGTGGACGTGACCTAGCAACCGGATTACCAAAAACAATTCGAGTATCTGCCGAAGACATTCGCAAGGCGCTTGAAGATCCAGTTAATCAAATCGTTAACGCCGTAAAGAGCACTTTAGATAAGACCCCACCAGAGCTTGCAAGTGATCTAATGGATCGCGGAATCGTTCTTACTGGCGGCGGCGCACTTCTTCGTGGATTAGATGAAAGACTTCGCCATGAAACTGGAATGCCAGTTCATATCAGCGAGCGTCCACTGCAGGCAGTTGCTGAAGGTTCTGGCAAGTGTGTTGAAGAATTCGAAGCCTTAGAAAAGGTTTTGATTTCTGAACCTCGCCGTTAAGGAGAAAATCAAGTGGCAGCTGGTGGCAATAACCGTTCCCGCCTTCTGCTGGTAATCCTTCTTGTTACTTCGCTCTTTTTAATAACTTTAGATCTGCGTGGCGTAAATATCACGAGTAGTTCTAGAAGTGCCACACAATCATTTTTAGCGCCGATCCAACGTGGAGTTTCGGACTTGTTCTCGCCTGTCGGCGGCTTCTTCTCAGATATCAAGAATTTTGGCACGACTAAATCTGAATTGAAGGAACTTAAAGAAGAGAATGCAAAGCTGCGTGAAAAAGTAATTCTCAACGATGACACATTAGGACAGTTAAAGAAGTTAGAGAGCGTCTTAGATCTTGCTGGTCGCGGAAATTATAAAGTTGTGTCTGCTCGGGTAATTGGGAAAGGTAGTTCAGCAACTTTCAGTCAGACAATCACTATTGATGCTGGTTCGCGCGATGGCGTTTTCAAGGATATGACCGTAATCGGTGAACTCGGATTAGTCGGAGTAGTGAAGAGCACAACTTCATCGTCTGCAATTGTTTTACTAATGAGCGATCCGACTTTCCGAATCGGGGTCCGAATCGCACGAAGCCAGAGCATCGGCGTATTACTTGGCGAGGGCGACGGCGAATACACCCTGCAACTACTTGATCCATCAGGAACTATTGAGAAAGGCGATGTTCTTCTCTCGCTTGGAAGTGATAACAACAGACCGTTTGTTCCGGGAGTTCCAGTAGGATTTGTTAAATCGGTTAAGAATTCTCGCCTTACTCTTACCCAAGAAGCGGTTGTTAGTAGCTATTCGAACCTTGGAAGCATCGGCGTTGTTTCAGTAATAATCTCAAGCAAAAATGGTGGACCGAAAGATGCGCTCATTCCTGCGCCGCGGCCTACTCCAACTAAAACAATTTATGTAACAGCGCCACCAATGGTGGATACAGCTACGACGACTGCAAGCGAGAAGAACAATTGAGCTGGAGTCGAGTTGGGTTTAGCTCCGCATTGTTGCTCTTCTTCTTTGTAGTTCAAGAGGCTGCAATATCAAAGATTAATTTTCCAATAGCTGGATTCTCGCTTTACCTCTGCGTTGTTCTCGGCCTAATGGCTCTCGAAGATCGATTTGGCGCAATCTCATTTGGTTTCATTGCAGGAATAGTTTTAGATTTCTCACCTTCATCAGATTCGCCTTTTGGAAAATGGGCGCTGATTCTCACAATCATTGGTTATCTCTTTTCGCGCAACCGAGAGAGCATTGGCGATTTCACCGAGCGGCCCATGGCTTTTGTTCTTCTTGTTACAGCCGGAGCAACAATCAGCCTAACTATCTTTCTCATAATTGGGCTAATTCTGGGTGAAAATAATGGCAGCATCCTTAATAATTTGAAGACAATCTTTGGGAATGGAATTTGGACTTTACTATTCTCTTCAATCTTGCTTCCCTTAATAGTTAAATTACGAGCATTGACTCTGAGCTCAAGAGAGCGAATATGAGTCTTCGCTCTAGATTAAATCTGGTAATCGTTCAAGCTCTAATTATTTCTCTTATGCTTGCGCTAGCTGGACGGCTTTTCTATCTTCAAGTGGCTGACGGTTTAACTTATCAAGATGCGGCTCTAAGTATTCAAAGCCGGGATGTAGTAAACCCAGCTATTCGTGGAGCAATAGTTGATAGCTCTGGAATCCCACTTGTAATGGATCGCCCCGGATTGGTTATCTCAGCAGACCGGAGCACTCTGGATAAATTGCCAGATAAAGGTTCTGTAGTTTTGGCCCGCGTTGCAAAGTTAGTCGGAAAGACTTCAGGGAATGTCTATGTAATAACAAGGCTCTGTGGCGAATTACCAGCAAGTCAGAGCGCTGGATGTTGGAAGGGAACTCGGTTCCAACCAATCCCAATCACCAGAACAGCTACAACAGAGCAAGCGTTAAAAGTTTTAGAGAATTCCGAGTTATTTCCAGGCATCAGCGCGCAATCAGTTCCGGTTCGCAGTTATCCCGGATTGGCTGGAGAGAATGGTGCTCATGTTCTTGGATATGTGGGCTCGGTAAATGAAGATGATTTAGCTGATTCGAGTAAGAACTATTATCGGGAAGAAACTATTGGTAAAGATGGCTTAGAGCTTCAGTATGACAATTTCTTACGCGGTAAGGCCGGTATAAAAACAGTCATTGTCGATCGCAAAGAATCTGTAACAAAACAAGCTGTCAGTACTCAACCAGTTCCTGGTTTTAATCTGGTAACAAATCTAGATGCTAGATTGCAAGCAGCAACTGAGAAGGCTCTGCAGACTTCAGTTCTAAGAGCTAGATCACTGGGTGGCCGCGCTGACGGCGGAGCCGCGGTTGTTATGGAAGTTAATAGCGGAAAAGTTTTAGCCCTGGCTTCATATCCAACTTATGATCCAAATATTTGGCAGGTGGGCCTAACCCAGAAGCAAGCAAACAATTTGTTTAGCGAAAGTTCTGGTGTCCCTGCATTAAATCGTCCGCTGCAGGGAATGTATGCACCAGCATCTGCATTTAAATCTGTCTCTGTTGTTGCCGCTATGAATGCCGGATATGACATGAATGCGCTCTATAAATGCCCCGCTAAATTGATGATTGGTGATCGCGAATTCGCAAACTTCGAAACAAAGTCGCAGGGAACAATTAATATGAAGCGCGCTGTCGCAGTTTCTTGTGACACTATTTGGTATCAAATTGCCTACGACGAGTGGGTTCGGGACGGTGGACTTTCACCTAAATCCGGATTGAATGATTATTTCTTCACTGCAGCTCGAGGTTTTGGTTTAGGCAAAACAACTGGAATTGATCTCCCGAGTGAAGCCTCAGGTCGACTTCCCGATCGAGCCTGGAAAGAGCGCGTTTATAAAGAGAATAAAGATTTCTACTGTAATTTTAAAACCAGAGCTAAGAAATCAGATCTAACTCCCTTTCTAATTGAGATCGCCCGCGAAAATTGCTTAGATGGAAATATTCTCCGAGCCGGAGACGCGGTCAACTTTTCGATTGGCCAGGGCGATACTTTGATGACGCCAATACAAATGGCTCAGATGTATGCGGCGATTGCAAATGGCGGCACAATGTATAAACCACAAGTTGCTAGAGCTGTTGTGAAACCAAATGGTCAGGTGGTAAAAGAATTTAAGCCTGAAGTTACTGCTACTAATGTTCTGTCAAAGAAATCAAGCAAGTTTTTGCGCGAAGCACTTCGCGCAGTTGTCACAGAGGGAACAGCAGCTGGTGCATACTCTGGATTTCCGGTGGAAATTGCAGGAAAAACTGGAACTGCTGAAGATAAAGGATTGAATAAAGATGGCACAGAAAAGGGAGATACCGCATGGTTCGCATCATTTGCACCAGCGACAAATCCAAAATATGTAGTTGTAATGGTTATCAGCCAAGGTGGTTTTGGTGGATCAATTTCTTCAGTGGGAGTTAGAGATATTTATGCCGCGCTCTTCGGAGTATCTGGTGGCAAAGTAGACCCAGAAAAAGAAATATTTCCAAATGGCGTTCCTATCAATTTACCCATAGTTGAACCAAAGAACGCTAAATTGGTGAAGCCATGAGCATCTATTCAAATCATAGAAGACGCGATAAATTCCGCGAGAATTTTGGGCAGTTCGATCGCATCCTAACCTTCTCGGTTGCTGCGCTTCTGATCATCGGCACTCTTCTGGTTTATGCAGCAACCAGGAATTGGTTTGCTGCGCAAGGACTCGATCCCGAATATTATTTAAAGCGCCATGTAGTAAATATTTTAATTGGTGGCCTGCTTGCATATGGCACCACACTTATTGATTATCGATTACTTCGAGCATATACCCCGATAGTTTGGGGACTTGCAGTTATTGGTTTGATAATTGTTTTGATTCCTGGATTGGGAAGTGAAATTAATGGCGCCCAAGCTTGGATTTCTTTTCCAGGTGGTTTTCAAATTCAACCTGCTGAGTTAGCAAAGATTGCAATCATCGTCGGAATTTCTATGATCTTGGCAGAAAAGCGCGACACAGATGCAAATCCAACTGACCAAGATGTTCTTAAAGCACTTGCAATCGCTGCGGTTCCTATCCTATTAATCTTGATACAACCCGATCTTGGAACTGTCGTAATTATTAGTGCGGCTGTTGTTGCCATTATTGGAACATCTGGAGCGCCAACAAGGTGGGTAGTTGGATTGCTGCTACTTGCAGTTGTTGGTGGATTTACCGCAGTTAAAGCTGGAATTGTTGATGATTATCAAGTGGCAAGACTTCAATCATTCGTCGATCCATCTGCAGATCCACAATCAACAGGATATCAACTTCGCCAATCAAGAATCACTATTGGTTCAGGCGGAATTCTTGGTAAGGGACTTTTTGATGGCCCACAAACAAATGGCCGATTTGTTCCTGAACAACAGACTGACTTTATATTTACAGTTGCTGGTGAAGAGTTAGGTTTCTTAGGGAGTGGTTTTATTCTGCTGCTCTTTACAATTTTCTTTATGCGGGCTTTCACAATTGCAAAGCGAACGGATGATTTATTTGGACGGTTAGTTTGTGTTGGAGTAATTGCCTGGTTCGCATTCCAGACATTTGAAAACATAGGAATGACAATGGGCTTGGTTCCGATGACCGGGGTGCCACTGCCTTTCATGTCCTATGGGGGCTCGAGTATGTTTGCGAATTTGATCGGCCTAGGCTTGATTCAAAACGTTCACCTCCGCACCAGATAGCACCAGATAGGCCAGAGCTAAATAATTCCCGTATAAGCGGGTGCAAAGTTGGTCTTTCCTCAGATTTTAGGTAATACTTTCACTTAGCATTTCGCGCTCCGAGCGGCCTCAAAGAACTTGAAGGCCTTAATTACTCGAGGTAGCAGCAGATGCAAAAGCTTTCAAAAGGAAGTTTTACCAAGATTTAGTATTTAGATGAGGATTTAACGTTATGGCTATAGTGCCAAAGGGCGCGCGCAAGCGTGCAAGCAAGAAATCTGCAGCTAAAGCTGCAGTAAAAAATGAAGCAGAAGCAGTTGAAGTAGCAGAGACTGAAACAAAAGCTACGAAGAAATCTGCTGCTGCAAGCATTCCAGTCCCGATGTTTCAGGCCGCACCAGAAGCAGTAGCGCCAAAGAAAGTTAAGGCGAAAGCTGAAGCAGTTGAGCCGGCTGAATCAAGTGAAGAGTCTGAGTCAGATTCAAATTCTCGTCGCCGCCGTCGTGGTGGAAGAGGTCGCCGTCGTGGTGGCCGCGATACCGATGAAACAAATGTAGATCGCGATTCTGATACTGATGAAGAGTTAGATGCCGGAGATATTTCAGAAGCTGGTGAAGATTCACCAACAGGCCCTCGTCGCCGCCGTCGCCGTCGTGCAAAGGGAGATGGCGTTACACCTGGTGAGACCATTGAAGAAGATGGTGTCATAACTGTTGTAAAGGTAAGAGAACCCCGAGAGCCTAGAGAACGCAAAGTTCGCGAGGATCAAGGAACTCGACCAGATCGCAGTGGTCGCAACCGTAACCGCAATGATCGTGGCAACCGTAACCGCAATGATCGCGAGCCAAGAGATTTCGTTCGCCGTCGCGGAACTGTAATAACTGAATCCGAATATTTAGCACGTCGCGAAAACGTTGATCGCCAGATGTTGGTTCGCCAAGCTGGAGACCGCACCCAAATTGCGGTTCTTGAAGACAAAATCATGGTCGAGCATTACGTAAATCGAAATAGCAATATTTCATATGTCGGAAACGTTTATCTTGGAAAAGTCCAGAACGTTCTGCCATCCATGGAAGCTGCATTCGTTGATATTGGTAAGGGACGTAACGCTGTTCTCTATGCCGGTGAAGTTAATTGGGATGCTGCAGGATTAGCAGATGGCGCTCCTCGTAAAATTGAACATGTATTAAAGACTGGCCAATCAGTTCTGGTTCAGGTAACCAAAGATCCAATAGGACAGAAGGGTGCAAGACTTACAAGTCAGATCTCACTTCCTGGTCGCTATTTAGTTTATGTTCCAAGTGGCGAAATGAGCGGTATCAGCCGTCGCCTGCCAGATCAAGAGCGTTCACGCTTAAAAACAATTCTTAAGAATTTGATTCCAGATGATGCTGGAGTAATTGTTCGTACCGCATCAGAAGGCGCATCTGAAGAAGAGCTCGAGCGAGATGTAATTCGCTTAAAAGCGCAATGGGAAGATATTGATAAGAAATCAAAAGAATCTGGCACAAATGCGCCGGCTCTTCTCTACTCAGAGCCAGATTTAACAGTCCGAGTTATCCGCGATATTTTTAATGAAGATTTCGATAAGTTAATTGTTCAAGGCGATCAAGCTTGGGACGACATCAATAACTATCTTGGCCATATTGCCCCTGAATTAACCGCAAAGATTGAAAAATGGACCGGAACTCGGGACCTCTTTGTTGAGAATCGAATTGAAGAACAACTGGCTAAGGCCTTTGACCGTAAGGTTTATCTGCCTTCAGGTGGATCACTTGTAATTGACCGCACCGAAGCGATGATTGTTATTGACGTCAACACCGGTAAATTCATCGGCAAGGGCGGAAACTTAGAAGAAACCGTTACTAAGAACAACCTTGAAGCTGCCGAAGAAATTGCCCGTCAACTTCGCCTACGCGATATGGGTGGAATTGTTGTTATCGACTTTATTGATATGACCCTTGAATCGAATAGAGATTTAGTTCTGCGCCGCTTAATTGAATGTCTAGGACGCGATCGCACCAAGCATCAAGTTGCTGAAGTGACTTCACTTGGTTTGGTTCAAATGACACGTAAGCGTGTTGGTCAAGGATTAATCGAAGCTTTCTCTACTACTTGCGAAAGTTGCGGTGGTCGAGGAATTCATATTCATTCCGAGCCAGTAACTA
>JBILDT010000138.1:0-3277 GCA_044352485.1 Candidatus Nanopelagicaceae bacterium | reverse complement strand
TACCAGCAACTAGCGCACCAAGGTCAAGTGAATAAACCTGCTTATCCTTCAGAGTTTCAGGAACATCACCTTTAATGATTGATTGTGCTAATCCTTCAACAATTGCAGTCTTACCTACGCCTGGTTCGCCAATTAACACTGGATTGTTCTTGGTGCGACGTGAAAGAACTTGCATGACGCGTTCGATCTCTTTATCGCGACCAATTACTGGATCAAGCTTTCCTTCACGTGCTGCCTGTGTAAGGTTGCGGCCAAATTGATCAAGAACTAAAGATGTAGATGGTGTTCCTTCTGCAGGTGCACCAGAAGTTGCAGCTTCTTTACCTTGGTAACCTGAAAGAAGTGAAATAACTTGGGTGCGAACCCGGTTTAGATCTGCGCCAAGCTTTACCAATACTTGTGCGGCTACGCCTTCGCCTTCGCGAATTAAGCCAAGAAGAATATGTTCGGTGCCAATGTAATTATGGCCGAGTTGCAGCGCTTCACGGAGTGAGAGTTCTAGAACTTTCTTCGCACGTGGTGTAAATGGAATATGTCCAGATGGTGCTTGCTGTCCTTGCCCAATTATTTCTTCAACTTGCGAGCGAACAGCTTCGAGTGAAATTCCAAGTGCTTCGAGTGCTTTGGCAGCAACGCCTTCACCTTCATGGATTAATCCCAGAAGTATGTGTTCAGTACCGATGTAATTATGGTTGAGCATGCGTGCCTCTTCTTGGGCCAGCACGACAACGCGTCGGGCTCGATCGGTAAAGCGCTCGAACATCGGTTCCGCCTTTCGGATTGCTAATTTCGCATTACTTAATAGTCCAACTCTAATGCGAAGGGCTGTAATGGGTCTAACCGAATATTGCCCCTATTTATGCCCGAAAAACTGAGAATTGACCCAATATTTGGTGGTTAATTTGGGGCTTTGAAAGCGATTTATAGGGTTAGAAGCATCCGGGTATTGCCCAGGGTATTTGGCTTGACGCTCTCGAGATCCAAGAATTCTGCAACGCCGCTGTCATAGGAGTGCAGAAGCTCATTATAAACATCTGGCGAGACCGGAGTCCCCTGAATCTCTTTAAAGCCATGCCTTCCAAAAAATTCAGTCTCGAAGGTCAGACAAAAAATTCGCTTAACTCCAATTTCTGATGCTCGCTTAATCAGCGCTTCAAGAATCCCATGACCCACGCCTTGGCCACGAACACTTTCGTCGACAGCTACCGAACGAACTTCAGCTAAGTCCTCCCATAAAACATGCACTGCCCCGCAACCTACAATTTTCCCCGCAGTTTCTGCAACGGTAAATTCCTGAACACTTTCATAAAGTGTGACAGTTTCTTTTGTCAGAAGTCTACGACTCGCAGCATATTCGTCGATGATTGCACGGATGTCCTTAATGTCTGAAGTTCGAGCTGGGCGAATTATTGTTGACATTACTTAAGACTCTTCCGGTTTAACTAGTGGGAAAAGAATGGTCTCGCGAATTCCAAGCCCCGTGAGTGCCATCAGTAAACGATCAACTCCCATTCCCATGCCCCCCATCGGTGGCATTGCATATTCCATCGCACGTAAGAAATCTTCATCAATCTGCATCGCTTCCAAGTCACCCTTAGAACCAAGAGCTGCTTGTTCGACTAAACGTTCGCGTTGAATTACTGGATCGATTAATTCGGAATAGCCTGTCGCAAGTTCAAAACCATCGATATATAAATCCCATTTCTCAGCGATTCCAGGAATTTCGCGATGTGCTCGAACTAGTGGTGAAGTATCAATTGGGAAACCCTTTACAAAGATTGGACCAACTAATTTATCTGCCGCTACATGTTCAAAAATTTCTTCAGCAAGTTTTCCAGTAATCCACTTTGGATCAACCTTCATGCCTAACTTTTCAGCGACTTTAACTAGTTCCGCACGCGGTGTTAAGGCAGTTACTTCTTGGCCCACGCCTTTTGAAAGCAGATCAAAGAGCGAGGCTTCCTCCCAGGTTCCACCGAGATTTACTTCTCTTCCATCATGATGTGTAACAACATGACTTCCAGATGTTGCAAGAGCCGCATCCTGCACCAGTTGACGTGTCAGCGCAGCAACGGAATTCCAATCCCCATATGCTTCATAACTTTCAATCATCGCAAATTCTGGTGAGTGACTTGAATCTGCGCCTTCATTTCTAAAGTTTCGATTTATCTCAAAGACTCGCTCAATGCCACCAACAACACAACGCTTTAAAAATAGTTCGGGTGCAATTCGCAGGAAAAGTTCCATGTCGTAAGCATTACTCAAAGTCTTAAATGGTCTTGCGGCTGCGCCACCATGCATAACCTGAAGCATTGGAGTTTCAACTTCTACGAATTCACGATTGTGGAAAGTTTCTCGTAGGGAGCGCATTACATTTGGGCGAAGTCTGGCATTTGTTCTAGCTTCTGGGCGCACAATCAAATCTACATAACGCATGCGAACTCGAGTTTCCTCAGAGAGTGGCTTGTGCTCGACTGGAAGCGGGCGAAGTGACTTCGCAGCCATCTTCCAAGTTGATGCAAGAATTGAAAGTTCGCCACGCTTTGAAGTAATTACCTCACCAGTGACACTTACGATATCGCCTAGATCAACCTCAGATTTCCAGAAATTTAAAATTTCTTCGCCTACTTTATCGAGCGAGAACATGGCTTGAATTTCGGTTCCATCGCCCTCACGAACTGTCGCAAAACATAACTTTCCAGTATCGCGTTTAAAGATTATTCGCCCAGCAATACTTTCAATAATTCCGGTTGCAACATCTATTGCTAAATCTTTATGGGTTTCACGAATCGCTTTTATGCTTTTAGTCCGCGGAACTTCTACTGGATATGGCTCAACTCCACGCTCAATAATCGTGGCCCGTTTTGACCTGCGAATCCGCAGCTGCTCCGGTAGATCATCTGCATCATCCACAAGAGGTGGATTTTGATTGTTCGTTTTTTCATTCATAAGGTGAGTAAGCCTACCGTTTAGCTGGGTTAGGAATTGCGTTCATGAACTAACCGGAGCCCAATTAAGGTCAAATCTGGCTCGTGAAAATCAATAGTTTCACTTACTCCTATTACCAAAGGTGCGAGACCGCCAGTTGCAATAACGCTAACATCGCCAGCATCTGGATAAAGTTTAATTAATTCATCGGTAATGCGATTTACCAGGCCATCAACTTGTCCGGCAAAGCCATAAATAGTTCCGGACTGAAGCGCCTCTACGGTGTTTTTACCGATTACATTCTTTGGTGTAACCAATTCAACCCGGCGCAGTTGTGCAGCACGAGCAG
>JBILDT010000137.1:0-3293 GCA_044352485.1 Candidatus Nanopelagicaceae bacterium | reverse complement strand
AAAGTGCAAGCGTGGCGAGAGTTACTACCAAGCTTGGAAGACCAAATTTGATGACAATGAGTCCATTGATTAGGCCAAGAACTAATCCTGTGAATATCGATGCTACACAGCACCAAAGTATTGGAACGCCACTTTCATATAACTTTGCGAGCACGCCCGCGCTTGCAGCAAGTGTTGATGCTACTGAAAGGTCAATATCGCCATTGATGATTACAAATGTCAAAGCTAGGGCGAGTAAACCAATTTCAATATATCGGCCGGTATTAAAAATAATTGAAGAGGGATCTAGAAAATATTCGGAACCAAGAGAGCCATAGATCATAGCGATTATTAGAATCAGGATTGGGCCAACTAAATATCCTGGGACCTTGAATCGAGGATTATTCTTTAGCAACGGTGACATTATTTGACCGTCCTTTGGTTTCTAATTGCCAGCAAGAAGTTCTGTTCCTGCCGCTTTCGAACTGAGTTATCGATTGCGACAGCCGCCAGAATAAGGAAGCCAGTTGCACATGCTTTCCAGAATGGTGATACCCCAACGACAGTTAAGCCATTGGATAAAATTCCGATCAAGATGCAACCAAGAGCAGTGCCAAGTGCAGTTCCAGAACCACCAAAGATATTGGTTCCGCCGATAACAACGGCAGAGATAACATCGAATTCAAGCCCGCGGCCAACGTCTGCTGGATTGATGGTTGCATACCGGGCGGTATAAAGAACGCCGCCGAGACCTGCAAGAACTCCAACAAACACGAAGACCATAATTGTTATCTTGTTAAATGAAAGCCCACGAGAAATAGCGCCTTCAGGATTGCTTCCAACTGCATAAATACGCTTTCCCAGAAGTGTCTTTGATGAGACATACCAGACGAGAATAATTGAGAGAAAGGCAAAGATTAGTAGCCAAGGAATACCAATCGGCGAAGTTGTAGCTAGGTTAATAATGCCTTGTGGCACATCATTGGGATCGATTTGCACGTTATCTGAGACTAAGAAGACAGCACCTCGAATAATTGCAAGGGTTCCAAGAGTTGCAATAATTGCCGGTATCTTTCCGTAACTTACAAGGAAACCATTTAGCAATCCGCAAAGACCGCCCACAATCATCGCAATAACTATCAATCCGAATACTGGGAAATCTGGATTTTCTCTGGCAACCATTCCCATAACCATTGCTGCCATACCAAGTGTGCTTCCAACACTTAGATCAATGTTTCGGGTGACAATTACTAAGGTCTGACCCGCACCGACAACCATCAAAATGCCAACCGAAGAGAGAATTGCACTTAAGTTATCTGAGCGGAAAAAGCGTGGCTCAAGGGTTCCAAAGACAGCTAATAGAATTAAAATAAAGAGGAAAATTCCAAATTCACGCTTCTTAAAGAGGTAAGTAACCTTTGAATTTAACTTTATTGCCATGATTAGTTTCCCTTTCCTGCAGTAGCAAGTCCGGAAGCTAATCGGAGAACAGCTTCTTCAGAGATTTCTGATCCCGAAAGCTCGCCAGCGATTCGACCATTTCTCATAACAATTATTCGATGTGAAAGTTCAATTAATTCCCGCATATCACTACTGACCATGATTATGGACATGCCATCCTTTGCCGAGTTATTAAGGAATTGGTGAATTTCTGATTTTGAACCAACATCTACGCCACGAGATGGTTCATCAATTAGAAGAATTTCAACATCTTGCTTCAACCACTTTGCCAAACTAACTTTCTGCTGATTTCCCCCACTTAATTCCCGAACTAACTGAGTAGCGCTAGAAAGCTTGACACGGAACTTTTCAATTAGCTCCTGGCCGATTTCTCTCTCTTTTCCAAAGTTACGTTTTCCACCTCGGGATGTGAGTTTCAAATTTGTTATAACTAAATTCTCATTGATTGAGCGATTCAAGAACAATCCGTTGTGCGCACGATCTTCTGGGACTAAAGCAATCCCAGATGAAATAGCTTCTTTCACTTTTTTGATACTTCCATGCTTCGTCGAAATAACTTCACCCGCAGAGCGCTTACGCAACCCGAAAATAGTTTCTAGTAACTCACTTCGACCAGCACCAACAAGGCCACCGATTCCGAGAATTTCACCACGATTAACTTCAAATGACACATCAGCAACATAGCCAGGACTCTCGAGATTCGAGACCTTTAGAGAGGTCTGACCGCTAGAGGTTTTTGAATCAGTCGAAGAAGCAGCAATGTTTCGGCCAACCATTAATCTAATCAATTCATCTTCAGTGGTCTCAGAAGTTTTCTTAACAGCAACTACTTCGCCATCCTTCAAGACAGTAATTCGGTCTGATAGTTTGAGAACTTCTTCAAGACGGTGCCCGATAAAAATAATTGCCACTCCACTTGCATTTAATTTACGGATAGTTTCGAAAAGTCTTGCAACCTCCGAAGGTGTTAGAGATGCAGTTGGCTCATCGACTATAAGCAACTTCAACTTCTTGCGAAGTGCAGAAACCATATCCACCATCTGCTGATCTGCTACCGATAGCGCCTTCACGGGTGAATGCACACTGAATGAACAACCAAGCTGCGCCAGTAGCTCCTTGGTCTCCTCTTCAGCTTTCTTCCAATTGAATCTCTTACTTTTCCCATCTCGAACTTGGTAATCGACGCAAACATTCTCTAATACTGATAAATCTGGAAACAATCTAGGCTCTTGATGAATAAGTGCAACACCCGAATTTTGAATCTCGCGAATGTTTGAAAATGTTCGGTCACTACCTTCAAATTTAATTGTTCCGACATCGACAGGAACTAGCCCAGAAATAATTTTGACCAGCGTGCTTTTCCCAGCGCCATTTTCGCCAACGATTGCATGGATTTCGTTTTGAGCAAGATTAAAATCAACGCTCTTAAGAACTGCAGCATCGCCGTACCACTTGGATACGGACTTACATTCCAAAACGTTAATGGTGAATCCTCCCAATCCGCACTGACTGATCCATTTTCGAATGGTCTTAAGACACTAGAAAACTCACTTGTAAGACAGTTGTCAAGGATAAAAAGAAAAAACTTTTAATTTACGGGAAAAGTGCTAGATTTCTTTTGCGCAAAAAACCTACTTGTCAGAGGAGTTTAGTTATGAAAGTTCTGATCACCGATAATGATTTAGGCGATGGAGCGCTTGAAACTAATTTATTGAAAGAACATTTGAACGCAGAAGTTTTAATTGCAAAGTGCAAAAGTGAAGATGACGTTATCAAATCGTTATCTGATTTTAATCCCGATGCAGTTATTGTTCAATGGGCCCCGGTTAAAGCCAAGGCTATTTCACTCATGG
>JBILDT010000136.1:0-3320 GCA_044352485.1 Candidatus Nanopelagicaceae bacterium | reverse complement strand
TTAATCTCGTCACTGCTTCCAGTTATTTTTAGGAAATCATCGGCTGTTTCGCCGACGAGTCCACGATTGATTAATAATCCCAAATCTTTTCCATCAGTTCGCTCAGGGGTGAAGGAGGAGACTTCGCGCTCAATTGTTTTAAACTTTAAACCCAAGTCTTTAACGATTTGATTGGGTAGAAGCGAAACCAGATAAGAGTAGCGAGATAACCTAGCTTCATACTCTGGAAATACTTTCTGACTCACAGTTGCGCCACCTAAAGAATCATTCTTCTCCAAAATTGCAACTGATAAACCTGCCTTTGCCAAATAACATGAGGCAACCAATGCATTATGGCCACCACCAACAATTACTACATCAAAATTATTTGACTCACTTTTTGACACAAGAAACCATTCGTGAAATCGCCTCAGTAAGGATCTCTTCACTCGTTGCAAAATTTAAGCGGACAAAATTTGATGATTCTGCGCCAAAGGTAATTCCGGGATTTACGGCAAGCTTCCCTCTTTCTAAGAGAACCTCCGCAGGATTCTCACCCAACTTAAGCTCCTTGAGATCTAGCCAAGCTAAGTAAGAAAAATCAGGAATCCGATAACCGACATCCGGCAATTCCTTGCTAAGCAAGGTAGCGAGAAATCTTCGATTACTTTCCATAGTTGCTATCGCATCATCAAGCCAATCTGCACATTCATATGCGACGGCTGATGCCACGGCACCAAAGAGCGAAGCGCGATAGTGAACTGCCATTGGCATTGATTTTGCTCGCTCCTGTTGTTTTGGATGAGCAGTAATAACTGTTGCGCACTTAAGCCCTGCTAAATTCCAACTCTTACTTGCCGCGGTTACGCAAATACCGACTTCTCGCGCCGTCTCACTGACTGCAAGAAATGGAACAAATTTTTTCGCATCGTATGTAAGTGGGGCATGGATCTCATCACTAAAGACTGTTACTCCATACTTTTTTGCAAGCTCTGCAAGTTCTGATAGTTCTTCTCTTGTGAATACCATGCCAACTGGGTTATGAGGATTGCATAAAAAATGAGCTTTAACTCCGGCACCGTACCCACGTTCAATTGCTTTAAGGTCAATTGTGTAATTCAGGCCAGCTTTTGTAAGTGGCGCATCATAAGATTTACATTTCAACTCTGTAATCCAGTTATTCATGTTGTGATAAACCGGTGAATTAATCATTATCAAATCCCCAGGATTGACCACAGTTCTGGCCATTTCAACCATTCCTACTCCGACATCAGTCGCAACAAAAACTTGCTCGGGATCAATCTCCCAACCCCATCGCGCCTTAGAAAACTTAGCCAGATTTACTCCGAGCTCTGGAATACGTCCTAGGTATCCAGTATCCGAACCTTTGATCATCTCTCCTAAGACATCACGAATTGGTTTCGCAATTTCAAAATCCATCTCCGCAACTGGGAGCGGGAGCACATCATTTGGAAATTCGCGCCACTTTGCGCTCTTTCGTTTCTGTAACTGAGCGAGCGGCAGTGCGGAAAGTTTTGTCATCGGTGTATTTTACTTACTCGAAATGTCCCGAGTCTTATACAAACTTAAAATCGAGGTTAAAGCCAAGGTGCCAATAATCATTCCCAAGCTAAATATTAGTGAAATGTGTGGAAGCTCTAGCGGTCCAACGCTATGCCACCCTTGTGAATGCATCGCCTCTAGGAATAACTTCACGCCGATGAAGGCCAGAATAATTGATAATCCTTGGGTTAAATAAATTAACTTGTTCATAAGACCGCCAATTAGGAAGTAGAGCTGGCGCAGGCCCATCAGCGCAAATATATTTGCGGTAACAATTATGTATGGCTCTTTAGTTAGCCCAAAGATTGCAGGAATTGAGTCAAAAGCAAAGAGAACATCGGTCATTGCAATTGCTACAAGTGCTAACGTGAAGGTCGAGGCACCTTTACTCCGCATATAAGTAATTACTTTTCCCTCTTTCCATTCTTCGTGTTCAGATTCTTTTACTAGAGAATAGGCGGTATAGATCAAAAAGGCTCCGAAGAAGAAGAAGACCCATGCGAATTTACTAACTATTACCGAACCAAGTGCAATAAATCCGCCACGCATCACTAGCGCCATTGCGATTCCGATGAGGAGAATTAGCTGTTCCTTCTCTTTCGCAACTTTCAACCGTGCCAAAATTAAAACAAAGACAAATAAGTTATCGAATGAGAGTGAATACTCAGTCAGCCAACCTGCAAAAAATTCATTCTGTGATTGGGTATCGGCCCACTGCCCTAGTGAAATTCCAAAAACTACTGCTGCTGCTACATAAAAGAGCGTCCAGCTCACTGCTGTGCTAAGAGAAGTCTCAACATTACGTTGTCGAAATGCCATCGCGAAATCAAAAGCTAAAACCAGAAGTAATACCGCTAGAGTTATTTGCCAGACTTGTGTGCTCATGGCGCTTAAACTACATCACTTTCACTTAAATAAGACCCCGGTGCTTGAATGACAGTCATAGCCATTTGGATTTTTTACTAAATATTTCTGGTGATATTCCTCTGCAATCCAGTAGGTATGTGGATTCGCGCTTTCAATCTGGGTGACAATTTCACCAATTCCCTCAGCCGTTAATAGCCCTTGATAAGTCGCTTTAGTTGCGAGCGCTTCATCTAGCTGTGCCTTTGATGTTGTGAATATTGCACTTCGATACTGCGTACCAATATCTCCGCCCTGCTTATTTAGCGAAGTTGGATCATGCATTACCCAAAACTCTTCTAGCAATCTTCGGTAAGAAATCAGATTTGGGTCATAAGTTACGCAGACCATTTCTGCATGATTTGTGGTTCCGGTACAGACCTGTTCATAACTTGGGTTCACCCGATTTCCACCCATATAGCCGACACTTGTTTCCAAAACTCCAGTTAGTTGCCAGAATCTACGTTCCGCGCCCCAGAAGCATCCGGTAGCAAAATATGCAACTTCGCTCTTTTCCATTTGGCTCCCTCTTTCTCAGTTTCCTAATTCCCTTGAATCCCAGAATTGCTAGGTGTAATCATTTCAGATTTTTGATTTTTTTAAGTAGGTAGAGTGCGAGCACTAAAATCACTACAATTACTTAACTCACTGAATATCTACCTAATTTGCCCCCGTAGCTCAGTGGATAGAGCACCGCCCTCCGGAGGCGGGAGCGCAGGTTCGATTCCCGCCGGGGGCACAAATCACATAATCAATTACCAAATGTCCTTGTTATGTCATGCAATCCACGGGACAATTACTCTATGTGAAAGGCAATAACTGCCCTTTGCTTCCCTCGTTTTAACCCCGTTTTAACTTTTTAAACTCTATAAGGA
>JBILDT010000135.1:0-3339 GCA_044352485.1 Candidatus Nanopelagicaceae bacterium | reverse complement strand
GGATATGTGCAGGCACTTGAAGGAAGCGATCCTGATTTAGTTGTTTTCAATACCTGCGCAGTTCGCGAAAATGCAGATAATAAACTTTATGGAAATCTATCTTTCTTGGCTCCGCGCAAGAAGAGCGACCCTAATTTTCAAATTGCTGTCGGCGGATGTATGGCTCAGAAAGATCAAGATTCAATTATCAAACGGGCGCCATATGTTGATGTGGTATTTGGAACCCACAATATTGGCTCGCTTCCAACTCTTTTAGAACGGGCTCGGATTGAAGAAGAATCTCAAGTTGAAATTAAAGAATCGCTAGAACATTTTCCTTCAACGCTGCCTGCTCGTCGCCACTCAGCATTCAGCGCTTGGGTTTCAGTTTCGGTTGGCTGCAATAACACTTGCACATTCTGCATAGTTCCATCACTTCGCGGAATCGAGAAAGATCGCAGCGAAGGCGATATCTTGAATGAGATTAAGGCCGTGGTTGACCAAGGAGTTATCGAAGTTACCTTGCTTGGACAGAATGTAAATGCATATGGCGTCGAGTTTGGTGACCGGGGAGCCTTTGCAAAGTTGCTCCGTAAATGTGGCGAGATTCCAGGGCTAGAGCGCGTTCGATTTATGTCACCACATCCACGTGACTTCACCGATGATGTAATTGCCGCGATGGCAGAAACGCCAAATGTTATGCCTCATCTACATATGCCACTGCAATCTGGATCAGATCGAATCTTGCAAGCTATGCGCCGTTCATATCGCAGCGATCGCTACTTAGGAATAATCGAGAAGGTCCGTACCGCGATTCCAAATTCCACAATTACAACCGACATCATCGTTGGCTTCCCAGGCGAAACAGATGCAGACTTTCAAGCAACCATGGATTTAGTAAAGCAGGCTAAGTTCCTTGCTGCCTATACTTTTCAATATTCAAAGCGGCCAGGCACTCCAGCGGCAACTATGCCGGACCAAGTAAGTGATGCAGTGATGAAAGAGCGCTACGACGCACTTCATATTCTGCAGCAAGAGATGTCACAAATCGTGAATCAAGAAGTTGTTGGCACTGAACAAGAAATCTTGGTTGCAGATTATGAAGGTCGCCGCGATGATGGCAAGGCCCGAATGACTGGGCGAACCAAAGATTTTAGACTTGCTCACTTTGCAATTGAAGAAGGTAATTCGCCAAGGCCGGGGGATGCGGTAATTAGCAGAATAACTAAAGCCTCGCCTAACTTTATCTTGGCCGAAGATGCTCCAATTTCGATTCGCAATACTCGCGGCGGTGATGCCACCGAAGCCAGAAGTAAAGAGAGTGGCACTACTGCAATCATGGTTGGAATGCCAACGTTGTCCCAACTTAAGGCCCGCTCTTAATTTATGAGCAAGTTAATAATCATCTCTGGTGCAACAGCCACTGGAAAAAGTGATTTAGCAGTTGCCGTCGCGAAAGAATTAAAGGCAGAGATAATTAGTGCAGATTCAATGCAACTTTATAAAGGTATGGATATCGGGACTGCGAAGCTAAACCTGGAAGAGCGAAACGGGATCCCGCATCATCTTCTAGATGTCGTAGGTGTTAAAGAGGATGTAAGTGTTTCCTGGTATCAAGAAGTTGCTCGAGCCAAGATTGATGAACTGCGAAAGCAAGGTAAGAACGTTGTAGTAGTTGGTGGAACCGGACTTTATATAAAGGCCATACTTGATGATTTAAATTTTCCAGAGACCGACCCAGATGTTCGCGACAAACTGAACGCAGAGGCGGAAAAAATCGGTGGCGATGCGATGCATGAAAGACTTTCAAAGCTAGATCCCGCTGCTGGACTTGCGATTCCAAAAGAGAATGTGCGCCGCGTGGTCCGAGCCCTGGAAGTTATTGAAATTACTGGGAAACCGTTTACCGCAGTATTGCCACGAGTTGATTCTTCGAAGTATCCAGATGCCATGCAATTTGGACTTGCCATGAATCGTGAAACTCTTGATGCCCGAATCGATAATAGAGTTACAAGAATGTGGGATCTAGGTTTTGTTGATGAGGTTGAATCCTTAATTGATAATGGAATTCTCGAGGGCCGAACTGCGCAAGCTGCAATTGGATATGCCCAAATCATCAGGATGAAACACGGCGAATTTGATGACACTTTTGCCCGTGAAGATACCGCCCGCGCCACCCGGCAATATGCCAGACGCCAAGAAACCTGGTTTAGTAAAGATCTCCGGATTACCTGGCTTAGTGCGAAATCAAATCTTTCAGAGCGCACGGATTCAGTTCTACAGGCTATTCTCAAATCATGATTGGAACCTACGGGCACGGAACCGAGAACGACTTTGTGCTGATCTTTGATCCAGAGAACAAAGTTGAAATCTCGGCCGAACAAGTCCAGGCAATCTGTAATCGAAAAACTGGAATCGGCTGCGACGGTTTTATTCGAATCGGAAAAGATAGCGGCAAATGGTTTATGGATTACCGCAATAGCGATGGTTCGATTGCCGAAATGTGTGGCAACGGTATTCGCGTCATGGCAAAGTATTTAACAGCGAAAGGCCACCAGGCACCCGGAATTTTTCCTATCAATACTCGCGATGGCATGAAGTATTTATCAGTTCCAGAGAATGGTGACATAACAGTAAACATGGGACAGATTCGTGAAGTCTTTGGCGAAATTTCTGCATCTGCAAATGGCCACACTTGGACTGGTTACAACATCGATATGGGAAATCCGCATGCAGTTGTGTTTGTCGATGACATCAATCAAGTCGGAGACTTATTAACTGCTCCGATAGTTGAGCCAGCAGATGAATACCCAGATGGCGTAAATGTGGAATTTGTTCAATTCTTGCCAGATGGTGAATTAAAAATGCGAGTTCACGAACGTGGGGTTGGCGAGACAAAATCTTGCGGAACCGGAACCTGTGCTGTGGCACTTGCTGCTTCACTTAAAAAAGGTAAAAGACTTCCCACAAATTGGATTATTAATCCACCAGGCGGTCGCTTAAGCGTCGAGATTGATTCACATAGCAATGCGATTCTTACTGGTCCAGCAGTGTTAATTGAAGATCATGATTTGAGTAAATATCTGTGAGCAATGACAAGTTAAATATCGATGACTTATTGGCCGAATCAGCCAAAGTAGCAGCCGAGTTTGATGCTGCTGAGAACAAAGTTGAAGATTGGGAGAGTAACCAAGCTGATTTACAAGATCGCCAAGCGCTCCGTCGAGTATCTGGGTTATCAACCGAACTTCAAGATATTTCAGATGCCGAATACCGCCAACTTCGGTTAGAGAAAGTAGTTTTAGTTGGAGTATGGACCGAAGGCACTGCGCAAGATGCCAAGAATTCATTAAAAGAATT
>JBILDT010000134.1:0-3388 GCA_044352485.1 Candidatus Nanopelagicaceae bacterium | reverse complement strand
ATTTATGTTGCCGGAGATAGTTCAGATCCAGATATTGCTCGCAAAGTAGCAAAAGCCGCAATCGATACCTTCGGAACCATCGATACCATCGTTCCAAATGCTGGTATCGGCTATTACGGATCAATCCTTGATCACAGTGATGAAGATGTAAATCGCATGATGCGCACAAACTACGAAGGCACCGTCCATACTATTCGCGCCGCTCTTCCAACTTTGTTGGCCAAAAAAGAGGGCGATGTAATTATCGTTGCATCTGTTGCAGGTTTCCGCGGTGGCGATAACGAAGCTATTTACACTGGCACAAAGCATGCCCAAGTTGGTTTCGCGGGTTCACTAGATCGCGAACTTCGTTCCAAAGGTGTTCGGGTTGCACTTGTCTGCCCAGCAGGCGTTGAAACAGAATTCGCACTTGGCTTTGGTCGCACCGCTGGTGAAGAAAAGTTAAAAACTTATCTGCGCCCGGAAGATGTCGCATTCCAGATTACAACAATCATGAGCCAACCACGCACTGTTCGATCACACATCTGGACTTTGTGGTCGATGGGGCAAGACTCTTAATTAAGAACTAGCCCTTAACGACCGCTTTCACAATCGCCTCTGGTGTTGCGTGCTCGCCAACTTTTGCATCAATGTTTGTTGGGATTCCGTTCTTCTGAGCTGCTGCCAAGAAAGCTAATTGCGCAGCAATATCAGTCATCCAATACATCGCAGATGGCCCAGCCCGATCCAAAATTCGTTCGGCCTGTGCAATGCGTGCATCTGAGAATTTCTCTAGATCATTCTTATCATCTTCGATAATTGCTAGTAAATATTGCTTGATTTCAAATGCGATTCCAGTCTTATCGCCATCATTTTCAATCAGTGATTTGAGTTCGGCATCCAAGCCACGCATCCGTTGACCTTCACGCTTTTTGCGCGTCCGACGCTCCAAATATAAATAGACCAACGCTGCGATAAATAGAAATTCAAACATTGAATTGCTCCTCTCGATGCCTTCAACCTAGACCCAAGCTCTGACATGACAGTAATCCCCCGAATTCCTGACTATCACGGCTACCCTTTTACCTATGAGCAAAGAGATCACATCCCAAAGTCTTCGTAAAGTAAATATCTTCGCGGGCATCCTGCACCTGGCACAGATGGTGGCAGTCCTCGCCTTAAGCAGCGATTTTTCACTGCCGATCAATGCAACATATATGACAGGTCCTCCCGGAACTACCTTTGCCGAACCAGTCACACTCTTTGAAACTCCAATTGGATTGACAGTTGCAATATTTCTGGGTCTATCTGCACTAGCCCACTTCATTGTTGCAAGTCCGCAATTTTTTCCACGATACAGCGCCGGCATAGCTGCAAAGCGAAATTATTTCCGTTGGGTTGAATATTCAATTAGTTCATCGGTAATGATTGTTCTAATTGCACAAGTAACCGGTGTTGCCGAAATTTCAGCAATCATCTCAATCTTCGGCGTTAATGCATCAATGATTTTATTTGGTTGGCTGCACGAGAAATACGAGAACCCAGGCAGTGGCGGCTGGCTTCCATTCATCTTTGGTTGCATCACCGGAATCGTTCCTTGGATCGCACTTCTCTTCTACGTCTTCGCAATTGGAGGTCCTGGCGATGCCTCTGCCCCAGCCTTTGTTTACGGAATCGTCTTGACCATCTTTATCTTCTTCAACTCATTCGCACTCGTGCAATGGTTGCAATACAAGAAAGTCGGAAAGTGGTCAGAATACATTCGCGGCGAACGCACATATATAACGCTCTCGCTGATTGCTAAATCTGCACTTGCCTGGCAGATCTTCGCAAATACTTTGATTCCAGTTTAGCGCTTCTTAATATTTAAAAATGGCCCCCGGTGACTAATCCGATGGCCATTTGGTGTGCGTATGACTGGTGGGATTCGAACCCACGACCTTCCTCTTAGTCATAGAGAAGCTCTATCCGCTGAGCTACAGCCACACGCATGCGCAAGTTAGTCCTGATTACAATCTGTTAAATTCTTCAAATAAAATTTTGTGAATAGAAATCAGTTGTGTATAAAAAATTGCAGTCTCGTAAAAGGATGGTGTTATAGTTTTGCCACTTAGTCATAGAGGTGCGCAAGACAATCTGAGCTACAAGAAAGAGCCCCGCAGAGAAATCTGTGGGGCTCTTTTTAAATTATTAATTAGTTGGTTTCTTAAATCCCTTAGTTCAAAACGCTTAACGCTGCTATCGCGCTATCAAAGCCCTTATCTTCAAAGCTATCGGCGAACCCAGCCCGAGCATTTGCCTGCTCGATGGTGTCGCACATTAAGACCCCAAAACCGATTGGCTTAGAACGACTTAGTGAAACATCCATGATTCCTGCTGTTACACCTTGGCAGACATAATCAAAGTGTGGGGTTTCACCGCGAAGAACAAGACCAACAACAACTGCAACATCAAATCCAGAATCCAAAGCAAGTTGCGCAGCAAGCGGAAGCTCGAACGACCCAGAAACTTTCCTAACTTCAACGTTAGTGATGCCTGATTTTTCAAAGCCACGAACTGCGCCATCGATTAAGGATTGACAGATCTCTGGATGCCACGATGCACTTATGACAACTGCCTTTAGATTGCTGAAATTCTTCATCGCCAAATCTGGAGATTTTCCGGCCATTAGATTTCTCCTAACGAGTGACTCAATAAATCGCGCTTGGTTTCTAGATACTTACGATTAAATTCATTTGCAACAACCTGTAGTTTGCGGCCCTTGTAATCAATGCCAGAACCCTCGAATGCAGCTAACTTATCGGGATTATTTGTCAGCAATTCAACTTTGGTAATGCCGAGTGCTCTAAAGATCTCAATGGCGTCGCCATAAGATCTCTCATCGACGCCGTGGCCAAGAGAAATATTTGCTTCCAAAGTATTCTGCCCAAGATCTTGTAGGCCATAGGCGCGAATTTTCTCGCCTAAACCAATTCCTCGGCCCTCGTGATCTCGCAGGTAAATAACCAATCCAGAACCACGTTCTTCAATCTCGCTTATTGCTTGCATTAATTGCGGCCCACAATCACAGCGCAGCGAACCAAAGGCATCGCCAGTTAAACATTCAGAATGAATTCGGCTTAACAAGTTTGCAGCGCTCAATTCTCCAAGTGCCAAGATTGCATGTTCGGCGCCATTTCGAGATGTGAATGTTGCGATTCGCCAATCTTGATCGCCCATTGGCAATTTGGCCCACTGAAAATCAATCTTCCTTTTTACGCTCTTCTTCTCGACATGCTCCTTAATATCTTCGATCGTAATTTTCTTAATCGCGTGCTTTGCTGCAAATTCTTCCAGTGCGGCTCCGCGCATCATCGATCCATCGTCATTTACAAGTTCAGAAATCACAGCAACTGGATATGAACCAGTT
>JBILDT010000133.1:0-3402 GCA_044352485.1 Candidatus Nanopelagicaceae bacterium | reverse complement strand
CGACAGTGATATGAAATCTCTGATGGCACTTTGGCCAGAACCTACGCCTTCGATGATTAGGTATTTGGGTGCTGGTAAATCGACTTCAGATGCAAATCTACTTTCTACCCAGTCGAATGGGAGAAAGCGAATTCGATTCTCGTTCTGCACGTAGGACAAAATTGTTTTCAACTTGGCAGTTAACTTTAGATTAAGTGTTGAATCCCAGCCCTCATACAAATTATCCATATGAATGGTGTAGCAAGAATCCAGAACTGATGAAAGCTCTTTGGCCAAAGTGGTTTTGCCCGAACCAGCTGGACCATCAATTGTTATCACAATGCACTCACCACATTTTGCAGTGAGCTTTGGCAGCGACTCCTTAAGCTTTTGAAGTTGCTGATTCACGACGCCATCGCTTCCAGCCAGCAACTGCAATCAAGATAAATATGAAGTAAAGAATTGCGGTTAAGTATTGCTCACCCCGCCAATATTGGTAGGTGTAAACCACATTTACTACCACCCAAATTATCCAAGTTTCATAGCGTTGAAGCACCAGTAGGAGTTGTGCAATACAACTTCCAACAAATCCGAAAGCATCAGTTAAAGATGCGGCTGCGCCAATGTTCTTAAGAATTGGATATAGCGAGAACCAGGCAACTAAGTATGCTGCGCCCCAAATTGCAGCATCACGTTTGGTAAGCCGCTTTGGTTGCGCGCCCTTTGGTCCCCAACCGAACCAACCAGCAATTGCGCCAGCGATAAATATGAATTGGAGAAAACCACTAGCGTAGTAATTCCACTGGAAGAAAAGTGTTGCATAAAGCAGAGAACTCACGATCCAAAATGGCCAAGTGATTCGTGGGCCAAAAACTCCAAGTGAAACTCCGATTAGCGAAGTTATGAATGCAAGAAGCTCTAGAAGGGAGAGTTCATATCCCCAAGCAGTAAAAACTGTAACCATTAAATTCATAGATTAACCCCTTTCCAATTCGCATTACCGAACTGGTCCTACGGTCGATCTGAATTTCAGATCCTCTCAGCCAATTTCTCGGCTCCCGTTATTACGAACGTTAGCAAACTATCTGGCGGCACGCGCTCTCAGAAACGCAGGGAGCGCTACTTTGATTCGGCGCCAGGTCGATGTTTTCGCACGGCGGTCAAAGATTTGGTAGTCAATTTTTTCAACTTCATCAACGATGCCGCAATAAAGTTCGGAGGCAGCCTCTATGCAAGCTTGGGATTCTGGCGACAGCATTTTGATGCCAGGGGCTGCCTCTCTCTGAAGTCTTCGAACCCGAGCGATTTGTTCTTGCAGCGCAGATTTAATCTGCGGTGTTAGGACTCTGGCCTCCAACATTTCATGCGTTACGCCATGCGAAGTGAGTTCATCAATTGGTAGATAAATTCTGCCGCGGTCTAAATCTTCACTGACGTCCCGGATGAAGTTTGCCAATTGAAAAGCGGTTCCAAGTTTTTCGGCAGCGACATAGGCATCAGGTGATGTAACTCCAAGAATCGGAACCATTTGAAGCCCGATTACTGAAGCAGACCCATATACATATTCCATGAGGTCATCGAAACTTTGATATTCACTAACCGTTAAATCCATTGTCATCGATTTCATAAAAGCTTGAAAGTGGGCAATTGGAATATTGAATCGAGTAACTGTTTCTACAAGCGCCCGCCCGATGTGATCGTGGCTTACCCCTTTTTCGATATCTGTCAAAACCTGGTTTCCCCAAGTTGAGAGCTCAACAGCCTTCTCTTCATCGGTAAGTTTCGAATTTAAATCATCAACAATTTCATCGGCATATCGCGCAAAACCATAAAGCGCATGAACAAATGGACGCTTCGCCGGCGGCAGCAAAAGTGTTGCTAGATAATAAGTTTTTCCATGTAACGAGTTAAGGCGCTTGCATTCAGTAAAAGATGCCCGAAGTTGCGGGTCACTAATTCCGGCAGCGTCTAACTCATTCATTTACTTAACTGGTCCAACAATTCTTTCTGCAGCAAGGCGACCAGATATTAGAACCATTGGCACGCCAACTCCTGGCTGCGTGCCAGAACCTGCAAACACAACGTTTTCAAAACCCTTTGCGATGTTGCGTGGTCTAAATGGCCCAGTTTGGAAGAAGGTATGAGCACTAGCGAATGGTGCGCCTTGCTCCATTCCTTGGTTCTGCCAATCTAGGGGAGTCGTCATTTGTTCCACTTCAATCGAATCTGCAAAGCCTTCATAACCACGTTCTTCCATGGTGCGAAGCATCTGATCGCGATATTTAGGCCCAGTGACTTTCCAATCAATATCCGCAGACAAGTTTGGAGTTGGGAAGAGAACGTAATAAGAGTTTTTTCCGGCAGGTGCTAGATCTTTATCGTCATGAGTTGGAACTGTTACCAACAAACTTGGGTCGGTCATCAAGGTCTTCTTCTTGATAAGTTCATCGAACACGCCATCCCAAGACTTTCCGAAGTGAATATTGTGATGCGCCAATCTTTCGTAACTCTTATTTGATCCAATCAGCAGTGTCACGCAAGAAGGTGAATAGTTGAGACGTTTTACTGATGGGGGCGTGCGTCCTAATAATTCACGCCAAGCAACTGGCAAATCTGGATTTAGGATCACGGCATCACATTCAACTCGGTCGCCATTTGCGGTGATTACAGCGCGGGCACGGCCACCTGAATGTTCGATAGATGTAACTGTTTGGTTATATTTAAATTCAACTCCATGCTTTGCGGCGGCACCGGCAAGTGCGCGAGGCAGTGCATGCATTCCGCCCTTTGGAAAGAAGACGCCATTTACTGAATCCATATATGCGATCACTGCATAAATAGCTAGTGCTTGTTGCGGACTGACACCGGCATACATTGCTTGGAAAGAGTAAACCTTCTGAGTTCTAGGGTCTTTTAAGAAATCATTAACTTTTGGGGCAAGTCTTCTGAAACCACCCAAGGCAATCAATCTGGCAAGGTTAGGCGTCAAAAGATTAAAAGGTGAATCAATGTTTCGATCGATGAAATCTTTCATCTCATACTTATAAAGCTTGGTTACAAAATCTACATATCGGCCATATCCAGCGGCTTCATCTGGGCCAATTACATTGCGAATTTCTTCCTGCATGCGGCCGGTTTCGGCATGAACATCTAGCGTTGAACCATCGTGATAAAAAGCGCGATAGAGCGGCTTTAGTGGAAGTAGTTCCATCCAATCTTTCAGCTCTTCACCAACGCAGGAGAGCGCATCTTGAATTAGATCAGGCATTGTTAGAACACTTGGGCCGGTATCAAATGAATAGCCATCTTTATTCAGCAAGCCATTTCGTCCGCCCGGAACACTTTCGCGCTCTATGACTGTAACTTTTCGACCAGCACCAGCTAATCGAAGTGCAGCACTGAGTCCGCCTAAACCAGCACCAA
>JBILDT010000132.1:0-3431 GCA_044352485.1 Candidatus Nanopelagicaceae bacterium | reverse complement strand
CCTCACCTTTGGCTCCGTCAAGCCAAGGTCTGGCCCCTTCAACGACTGAACAGAACTCGCAAGTTGTCGCTTCAGCGACCTCCGGAGTTTCGCTAGTTGTTTCAGGTATTTCTGGAAAATCTTGGATCGGAGTCCAAGATGCAAGTGGAGCTCAAATCTTCAGCGGCTCAATCAATGCCGGGGAAGTAAAATCCTTTAGCGATGACCAACTTTTATACGCAACAATTGGAAACGCTGCGGCAGTTTCGCTCAATGTGAATGGCCAAGAAATTGGAACACCTGGTGGAGTTGGGGAAGTAGTTCATCTTTCATTCACTCCAAATGGTTCAAATAACGGTTAAGCGCAACTAAAAACTTAACCCACTGTAAGATGGCGCAGATGAGCGCCGAGAATTTAGAAAGCAACCTAGCCGTAAAGGCGCCTCGCACCGTTGCACTCGTAACCCTTGGATGCGCACGCAATGAAGTTGATTCCGAGGAACTTGCCGGAAGATTATCCGCAGATGGCTGGACCTTAGTTTCCGATCCGGCACTCGCCGAGGTAGCCCTCGTTAATACTTGCGGATTTATTGAAAGCGCCAAAAAAGATTCAGTTGATGCGTTATTAGAGGCACATTCCCTAAAGACTAATGGCATCACGAAAGCCGTTGTTGCAGTTGGTTGTATGGCCGAGAGATATGGGAACGAACTATCTGAGGCGCTTCCAGAGGCGGATGCAATTTTAGGTTTTGATGACTATGAAGATATCTCGATGCGATTGCAGACAATTATTGGCGGCGGCTCGATTGCAGCGCACAAGCCAAAAGATCGTCGGGCGCTGCTGCCGATCGCACCCGCCGATCGCCAGAACTTAAGTCAGCCCAACCAAATCCTCTCCCGTAAGCGATTAGATTCGGCACCCATCGCGCCGCTAAAGATTGCATCTGGATGTGATCGTAGATGTTCATTCTGCGCGATTCCAATGTTCCGTGGGTCATTTGTTTCTAGACGACCAACCGAGATTATTGAAGAAGCGCAATGGTTAGCCACAGAAGGAGTATCCGAACTCTTCCTGGTCAGTGAGAATACGACTTCATATGGCAAAGATTTCAAGGATATGAAAGTTCTAGAAAATATGCTTCCCGAAATTGCAAAGATTCCAGGCATCGAGCGGATTCGCCTCTCATATCTGCAACCAGCCGAAATGCGACCATCACTTATCCAAGCGATGATTTCAGTTCCTAAAGTTGTTCCTTATTTTGATCTCTCGTTTCAGCATGCAAGCCCAACAGTTCTGCGCCGCATGCGCCGCTTCGGTGATACCGATTCTTTCCTCCATTTAATTACTCAAATTCGTGCGCTCTCGCCACAAGCCGGAATCCGCTCAAATGTAATTGTTGGATTTCCTGGTGAGACCCAAGAAGAGTTTGACGAGCTAGTCGACTTTTTATCACGGGCCAGACTTGATGCAATTGGGGTATTTGGATATTCAGATGAAGATAAGACCGAAGCACTCACCCTTGAAGACAAAGTGGATCAAGATGTAATTAATTCCCGGGTTGAATTACTTTCAAAATTAGTTGATGAGTTTTTAATGCAACGTGCCGAAGAGCGAATCGGAGAGCATGTTCGAGTTCTAATTGAAGATGAAGACACCCAGGAAGGTCGGGCGGAACACCAAGGGCCTGAAGTCGATGGTTCTACCTTTGTTACAGGTCGCGCGAAATATAAAGTTGGCGAGTATGTTGATGCAGTAGTTACCGAAGTTTCTGGCGTAGATTTAATCGCGGTGCCATTATGAAATTACTAAATCTTCCAAACACCTTAACAATTTCTCGCCTGCTTGCAGTTCCATTCTGTTGTTATGCACTTTTTAAAAATGGTGGCGATGATTGGGTCTGGCAGATAATTGCCTGGACTGGATTTTTCCTAGTAGGGCTAACAGATTTTCTAGATGGCCGGATTGCTCGCTCGCGCAAACAAATCACAAGTTTCGGAACCTTCCTTGATCCAGTGGCAGATAAAATTGCAATAGGGGCCGCCATGGTCGGTCTATCAATGCAAGGAAAGTTGTGGTGGTGGGTCACAATTTTGATTCTGGTCCGTGAAGTTTCTGTGACGGTTCTGCGGTTAACTGTTATCAAAGATGGCGTGATTCCGGCAAGCAAAGGCGGAAAACTTAAGGCAGCTTTCCAGGGCTTTGGAGTCGGCTTCTATATTCTGCCGCTACCAACCTGGCTACATATCCCAAGAGATGCTTTTATGGCGATTGCAATATATTTAACAATAAAGACCGGCTATGACTATTTTAAGAATGTAATTAAGAAGTAAGGCCCGCTATGAAAAATACTGAACTGGCAGAGACCGTTGTAAAACAATTGATAAGAGCCGGTAAGACAGTAGCTGTGGCCGAGTCCTTAACTGGTGGCGGATTAGGTGCAGCAATTACCGAGATAGCAGGATCTTCCGAAGTTTTTCTTGGTGGAATCACAACCTATAGCGATGCCAGCAAGACAAAGTTATTGGATGTTCCCAAAAAACTAATTACAAAACACACAGCTGTCTCCGAAGAAGTCGCAAAAGAAATGGCAACCAGCGCCCGCAACTTATTTAAAACAGATTATGCAATTTCTACTACCGGAGTCGCCGGCCCAGGTAAGGCCTATGGCAAAAGCGCTGGCACTGTTTGGTTGGCCATTGCTAGCAAAAAAGAGGTCATAGCCGTCGAACTTTCGATTTCTGGTGATCGCGCCACGGTAAGAAATGCCACAATTGAGAGCGCATTGGCCACTTTTTCGCGTATCCTTAGCCTGTGAGCCCAGTAAAAGAAGTTACCCTGTTGCGCACCCATATTGGTAGCGCACTTCGTCAAGCCCGCATTTCCCAAGGTCGCACACTTCGCGATGTTGCAAAAGGTGCTCGTGTCTCTCTCGGTTATCTCTCTGAAGTCGAGCGCGGTCAGAAGGAAGCTTCATCCGAACTTTTGAATTCAATCTGCCAAGCACTAGATCTCTCACTTCTTACAGTTATATCTGATGTAACAATTGCACTTCGCGCAACAGAGGCTCCATCACTCAGCGTTGTAGAAGCCGCCGCTTAGCTTTCTGCTAGCGACGATATTTCCGGATAGCGCCAAAAATCCAATGACTTTAGCCCCAGCCCAACGCTCGCGAACCGCAATCTTGTCGGGTGCAAAAATCGTTATCACCGAGGTCGGTTCTTATGAATCCAATATGGTCGATATTGCAGCTCGCGCCCAAGTTTCAAGAGCAACGGTCTATAACCACTTTGCAGATAAAGAAGAGATGATGCTTAGCCTTCTGGAATCTGAAATCCTACGTCTCGCCGATTTGGCCAAGAGTGCGCCATCGCCAAAGGATGCGCTGCTAATCCTCTCGCGAGAGATTTCGGGGGATCCGGCCCTACGTAAGATGACGGTGACAGATCCAACA
>JBILDT010000131.1:0-3438 GCA_044352485.1 Candidatus Nanopelagicaceae bacterium | reverse complement strand
GACTCGAAGCGGAAAGATTATGCGTCGCTTGTTGCAAGACGTTGCTGAAAACCGCGCAGTTGGTGATTCAACAACACTTGCTGATCCAAATATTATGAAATTAATCAGCGAAGGCTTAAAGAGTGGAAAGAACGAAGATTAGTTAAAGCTCTTTACCTTCTCGGTTACATTCTTTATAATCATTGGGGTGTATTGATCAATTTTCTGATAAATCTGACTATCTGGAATGTTTTTATCGACCCATTGCCATGGCGTCGCAAGGCAGATAACTGCAATTAGATAAGCCATAAGTGCAGTGCGAAGAATCGAGAATGCAGCGCCCAATAGTGAATCCAGCCATTTAAATGGGCCAAAGAGAATTGTTTTGTGAAAGAACTCGGCGAATTTTCCAAGTAGCCATTGACCAATAACTGATCCGGCAGAGATTGCTAAAAGAAGCAGTGCGAATTTAGTTAGAACGCCTTCCCAATCTTTTAGGTAGTTCCAAGCAAGAGCTAGGCCCAAAACTCCGCCGCCAACATAACCAACAAATGAGAAAACCGACTTTAGAAATCCCGCCTTATATCCGCGGTAGAACGAGAGCAAAATTAGAGCTCCAAGCCCGATATCTACCCAGTTGTATTTCATGGTTTTACTCCTAAGTGTTTCTCAACTTGCAAAAACAGCTGTCGCTTTGAATTCAAGACACCGATGTGGCGATAAACAACCTTGCCACCCGAATCCAAATACCAGGTAACAGGAACTCCCATTCCAAATGTGCCTTTGGTGGATCCATCGCTGTCATAAAGATTTGGCCAAGTCATTCCTTGCTCGATGACAAACTTTCGTGCCGCTTCCATGCTCTTCTCTTCAACGTCAATTCCGATTATTTTTACTTTGCCAGTTGCCGCTAACTCTCGTAAGAAGGGCAGCTCTTGGCGACAGGGTAGGCACCAGGAACCCCAAACATTAATTATCGCTGGGCCTTTGATTGCATCCACAATTATTTTGGAATTTCCATCTAAACATTCAAGAGTTGTCCCGGAAGTTTTCATTGCGTTGGTTGTAATTGTTGAACACGAAACAACTTGGCCATTGCCAACGCTCTTCGGAGATTGTGTGCCACAAGATGTCAGTAGCAGCGCGCAAACAAATAGGGCGGAGATGGCTTTCATCGAAAGTCTGCATCCGTCTTTAAAAGCGCCATTGCCTTAACTTTATCCATTTCTCCGATGCCAAATGATGGACACAACTTAGCAAGCGGACATGCACCACATGCTGGTTTACGTGAATGACAGATACGCCGGCCATGCCAAATCATCCGTTGTGAAAGATTTGTCCATTCTTTCTGTGGAATTAACTCTCCAACTTGATGTTCAACCTTTACTGGGTCCATTGATTCGCTCCAGCCAAAGCGACGACTTAATCGACCAAAATGTGTATCAACTGTAATTCCGGGAATATCAAAAGCGTGACCTAGAACTACGTTCGCTGTTTTGCGACCAACGCCTGGAAGTTTCACTAACTCATTTAAATCTGCAGGGACTTGCCCGCCATATTCGTTCATTATCTTTATTGCAGATCCTTTGAGGCTGCGAGCTTTGCCACGAAAGAATCCGGTGGAATGAATTAGCTCTTCAATCACTGCAAGATCTGCGCCTGCCATCTTCTTTGGTGTTCCATATTTTTTAAATAATTTTGGCGTCACCATATTTACACGCTTGTCAGTGCATTGCGCAGATAAAACAGTTGCACATAAAAGTTGGAATGGTGTTTGGAAATCTAATTCGCAGCGCACATCTGGATATGTTTTGGTCAGGACCCGATAGATCGCGCGGGCCTCGGTGCTCATATGGAAGAGGTTAGCCCGATTGGAGTTCGAAGCGCCATTGTGGGTATCCTTTGAAAATGCCTAACTCCAAGGATCGAAACGACGAAGCTGAAGTTCGTAAAGCACCGTTGTTTAGCGCACTTGATGACGAGGCTTCAGCCACACTTCGGGAATCAATGCTTCCGGTTAAGGTTTCTAAGGGCAACACACTTTTCAAAGAGGGCGATGCTGGTGATCGCTTATATGTTGTTGTTGAAGGCAAATTAAAACTTGGAACAACTTCGGCAGATGGCCGCGAAAATTTGCTTTCAATTCTTGGGCCAGGCGAAATGTTTGGTGAACTTTCACTCTTTGATCCAGGACCACGCACTGCAACAGCGACAGCTGTTACTGATGCCAGATTGCTCTCCCTTTCAAATGACAAAGTGATTGGTTGGGTTACCCAACATCCAAAAGTTTCACTTCAACTTCTAGGTCGCTTGGCACAACGCCTTCGCCGCAGCAATGAAGTGCTTGCAGATTTAGTTTTCTCTGATGTTCCGGGCCGCGTTGCTAAGGCAATCATGGATCTTGGAAATCGTTTTGGTGTTCAAAAAGAAGATGGGTTGCATGTCAACCATGATTTAACTCAGGAAGAACTTGCTCAGTTGGTTGGCGCATCTCGCGAAACCGTAAATAAAGCGCTGGCAGATTTCGCTGGCCGCGGCTGGGTTCGCTTAGAACCACGTGCGGTTGTAGTGCTTGATCTAGAACGCTTATTAAAGCGCGGTCGCTAAAACTTACTTAAGTTCGAAGGTTAATTCGACTTCAACTGGTGAATTTAATGGAAGTTCGGCAACACCAATCGCAGAACGTGCATGCTTTCCTCTGTCATCGCCCCAAAGCGCGATAAGTAATTCAGATGCACCATTAACTACAGCTGGATGATTTATAAATCCTGGAGCGCCATTTACATATCCGACGACTCGGACAATGCGAGCAACATCATCAACATCTGCAACCAAATTTAGTGCGGCAAGTGCATTTAGCGCGCAAAGCTGAGCAAGTTCTTTGGCTTCTTCAGGAGAAACTTCTGCGCCAACTTTTCCAGTTTTTGCAATCGCGCCATTAGCCATTGGAAGTTGTCCGGCGGTGAAAACTAACTTTCCAGTCTTAACTGCAGGAACATATGCCGCCAATGGAAGCGCTGCGACTGGAAGTTCCAGGCCGAGCTCTTTCAACTTTGCACGAATGCTCATTAAGCAATTACTCGCTTCATGTAAGCAACAAGTTGTTCGCCTGTGCCAGGTGCTGGAATAACTTGAACGAGTTCCCAACCATCAGAACCCCAAGTATCTAAAATTTGTTTTGTTGCGTGCGATAGAAGTGGCACGGTTGCGTATTCGTATTTATCCATTAGTTTCCTCCGGTAAGTGCTGCTTTAACTAAACCTGAAACAGTTCCGCCATCTGCTTTGCCGGCAACTTTAGGTTGAATTGCTTTCATTACTAGTCCCATTCCTGAAGGACCTGCTGCCCCAGTTTCTGCGATTGCATCAGCAATAATTTTTTTAACTTCATCTTCAGATAATTGTTCTGGTAAATATTCGGTAATAACTTTGCCTTCATTTGTTTCGCGTTCGCTGCGAT
>JBILDT010000130.1:0-3439 GCA_044352485.1 Candidatus Nanopelagicaceae bacterium | reverse complement strand
AGGTTTCTGATAAACCTTTTGACACCATTTCAAGAATCTTATTTCGTCCTACCAGATTGGCGACCTCTGGTCCGTAATCGACAACAGCTCCCTCTGCAAAGAGCGCAGCTAAATCCTCTGGCATATTTCGATCGAAGTAGTAGCAGTATCGATGGACAAGTTCTTCAATAGCCTGTCGGTCAAGTTGGGAATTTGCTGTATTCACCCCGCTAGGTTCCTCTAGATTGATAGAAATATCTAGCGCCTGGTTCATGCCCAGCCCCAGGTGCATTGTTCGCAATGAGAACTACCGGACGGTAAGGCTGAAAAAGTTATTATTTTGTAACCAATTCCCCTGTTAAGAATGGAGCTTTCATGTAAAGATTTCCCCCAGATTTCACCTAGATTTCATATTGTCGTCGAAGGGATTAACCACGCGTGCCAACTAGCTCGAATAGCGAAGTACTGATGGAGCTTTCTGGTGTTCGTAAAACTTTTGGAACTATCGAAGTTTTACATGGAATTGATTTACAAATAACTAAGGGAAGCCATGCAGTAATTTTTGGTCCTTCTGGTTCTGGTAAATCAACGGTCCTGCGTTGTATGAATTTATTGGAAGAACCAGATGTTGGATCAATAAAATTTCTAGGTAATGAATATGGTCCAGGAAGTGGCCGCAAAGAAGGCGGTAAGCGCGGCAAGTCGATTGATCTCCGTAGAAAAGTTGGTATGGTTTTTCAGCAATTTAATTTATTCCCTCATCTTTCGGCAATCGATAATCTCGCCCTCCCCTACCGGGCTGTTCGCGGGGGATCTGTCCATGAGGCTCAAGAGCGAGCTGCGCATGAATTAAATAAAGTTGGTCTATTAAAATTTGCCGCAAACTATCCTTCACAACTCTCTGGTGGACAACAACAACGGGTTGCAATCGCTCGTGCGCTGAGCCTGGATCCAGAGTTGATGTTATTTGATGAACCAACTTCTGCTCTGGACCCAGAACTAGTTGGCGAAGTTCTTGCTGTAATGCGCGAATTGGCTGAAACCGGAATGACGATGGTTGTTGTTACACACGAAATGAATTTTGCCCGCGAAATTGGAGATCTAAACGTGTTCATGGAAGCTGGAAACATTGTTGCCACTGGGGGCTCGGACTTCTTTGAGAATTGCACTAACCAACGTGCCCAAGAGTTCATTGGATCAGTTCTATGATGCGCAGAGAAGAAGAGGGCGTTGCGCCAATCAACTTTATGTGGCACCTGGTCTGGGATTTCAAATGGGATCTCTTAAAGGGCCTACTGACAGCAGTCAACGTTTCGATTGCTGCGCTTATTCTTTCGATGGTAATTGGAATGCTATTCGCCTTGGCGCGAATGAGCCGATTTAAAGTCTTCTCAATATTCGCAAGTGTTTATGTAAATATCTTTCGTGGTATTCCAGCTCTTGTAAGTGTGATCTGGGTTTACTTTGGTTGGTCCTTGCTATTTGGTCATAACTTCACCGTCTATCAAGCCGGAGTGATTGCCTTAACGCTTCTTTACTCCTCCTTCTTCTGCGAAATTTTCCGTTCTGCACTTCAAGCCATCCATAAGGGGCAACGTGAAGCTGGAATGGCACTTGGGCTTACCCGAGGAAGAATCTTTAGATCAATCATGCTGCCACAAGCAACGAAGATTGCCATTCCAAACATTGGCAGCATGTATATCGGAATGATTAAAGACACCTCGACCTTTGCCATCATCGGGATGGTTGAGGTAGTTCGTGTCACTCAAAATTTAAACTCAACATACTTCCAGCCCTTCGTTCTTTATACAGCAGCTGCCGGACTTTATGTTGTCATTGCCTTCTTAGTTGACTTTATATTTAGGAATGCAGAACTCAATTTTTCATATCCGCCGCAAGGCCGGCTCGCTAAATTTCTCAGCAGAAAAAAGAAGAAGAGAGTCGAAGGGTTGATGAAATCAACCTGATGATCTTCAATTTTCAGCGGAGAAAGCCCGGGACGTCCCAAACAAATGAAAGGTAATCAAATGCGCAAAAAGATTAGCTTGGCTGCAATAGCTGCACTTGTTGCATCCACAGTAATTTTTGCTGGAGCGAATACTTCAGCAAATGCCAATACGAAGAACCCACTGAATCTGGTTAAGCCAGGCTCATTGGTAGTTGGAATGACTCTGCAATTCAAGCCACAGATGTATCTAGATGAGGCTGGAAAGCCAGCTGGATACGATGTTGAATTGGTAAAGCGTCTTGCTAATGCTCTCCGTCTAAAGCTCGAAATCAAGAACATGGACTTTGCTGGCTTAATCCCTGGCCTAGTTTCAAAGCAATTTGACTTGGTATCGGTTGGATTAACAAAGAACCCAGATCGCGAAAAGTCAATTCAATTCGTCCGTGAATACATGCCTTACACAACAGTATTGGCTGCACGCACAGGAGATTCAACTGGCAATACCAAAGCACTTTGGAACGTTGCTGGTAAGAAGGTAACCGCACTACAAGGTGCTGCTGCTTCTCGAATTGTAAAAGCAGATTTCCCTAATACAACTCTTGTTGAATTCCCACAACAAAATGATGCATTCCTAGAAGTAGTTTCTAAGCGTGCCGATGCAATTGTGGTTGAAGAGAATCTTCTAAATCAGTTCAATAAGACCAACCCTGGTCAACTTAAGAAAGTTGCACTTCCTGCACCACTAAGCCAAGCTTTTGGTCAATGGACAGTTCAACTTGGAAACAATGCACTAGATGCAAAGTTGACTCGTTGGCTATGTTCAAACCAAGAGGGTGGATATTTAGCATCAGTCTTCAAGAAGACAATGGGTTACACCCAGCCAGCTCTTCCTGCTTGCGACTAGTCTAAATAGCTAAGAGATCCCAAAGTCAGATAGCTTCGGGATTTGTAAGAAACTCGAACTGGCAACCTGAATAAGGTTGCCAGTTCTCTTAATTAGGGCGCGAAAAATTGCGAAATAAGTGGAAGGATTGCAACTAATGAAAACCTTCGACTTGGTAATTATTGGCGGTGGTCCTGCTGGAATCGCGGCAGCTTCCACGGCTGCCAGCCAGGGACTAGAGGTTGCGCTAATTGATGAGCGCCCAACTCTCGGTGGCCAGATTTATAAGCGAGTTGGACCTGGCTTTAAGGTAAAGAAGGCCAGCGAAGTCGGAAAAGATTATTATCTCGGCGAAAAGTTAATTGCAGAGTTAGATAATTCTAAGGTTGAGATTTATTTTGAGACCTTGGTAGCCACAATTGAACAATCTGAAGTTGTAGTTATACAGAACGGCAAAAGCGCAGAGCGGTTGTCCTTTAGAAAATTATTGATTTCGCCAGGTGCTTATGATCGTCCGGTTGTATTTCCCGGATGGACACTTCCTGGTGTCATAACTGAAGGCGCCGCGCAATCGCTAGTCAAAACCCAACGGGTTGCACCTGGCTCTCGAATATTTTTTGCAGGAAGCG
>JBILDT010000129.1:0-3454 GCA_044352485.1 Candidatus Nanopelagicaceae bacterium | reverse complement strand
CACAAGACCAGCAGTAGATTTCCTTGCAACAATTCACAATCGCATGCCAACCTTTCTCCCCGTCAATCGCTGGGATGCTTGGCTAGATCCAAAGTTAAATTCTGTGGAAGAGATCCAAAAACTTATGGAGCTTCCAGAACCGGCGAGAGGCTTACGGGCGCATCCAGTTTCTACTCGAGTCAACGCCACCCGTAACAATGGGGCAGATTTGATTTCTGAGATTGATGTGAGCGAGCCCAATACCCTTTTCTAAACCCCCTTTTCCAAGCAGGGAATAAACCCAAGGTTCCCACAGTTCTACCTCTTAAGGGTTTTATTTAATAAGAAGGGTGACAGCTCTTGGCGGTAACCTTATTCCCGATGAACTCGGAAATAGAGATTAGAACTCCGGCCCAACTTCTGGCCACGGAGTCCGTTCTCGAGCGCACAGCCCGGTTTGAACGCGATGCAATGCAATATACAAATCAGTTGTATGCGGCGGCCATGCGCTACACAAAAGATCCACATGATGCCCAAGATTTAGTTCAAGATACTTATGCAAAAGCATTTACTTCGTTTCATCAATTCGAACCTGGAACAAATTTAAAAGCCTGGCTCTATCGAATTCTTACAACAACATTTATTAACACTTATCGCAAAGATCAACGTCGCCCACTTATCTCTGATGGCGAAGTTGAAGATTGGCAATTGGCAGCATCGGCAAGTCACACAAGTGATCAGGGAAAATCTGCAGAAGATGAAGTTTTAGAGAATCTGCCTGATGGCGATGTAAAGCGTGCACTTCATGAGATCCCAGAGGAGTTTCGTTTAGCTGTTTTCTACGCAGATGTTGAAGGCTATTCATATAAAGAGATTGCGGATATTTTAGGAATTCCTGCTGGGACTGTTATGTCTCGCCTCCATCGTGGCCGCAAATTACTTCGCGTTCTTTTAATGGATTACGCCAAAGATCGCGGGTTTGGAGGATCTGATGGAATGTAATGAAGTTATGCATGCCTTGATTCTCTTTATTGATAATGAGATTGAAGATGCAATTCAGGTTCAAACTTTTCAGAGCCATTTTGAAGAGTGCCCACAATGTCTGACCGAGATGGAGCACGAGCGCCAAGTTCTGACTCGGATGAAATCTTTATTGTCAGATGCATGTTGCGAAGAAGCCCCTGAGGATTTGCAGAACCGCATCGCCCAGCAGACCGCACTTCTTGCATCACAAATGTTTAGCCCGACCCAAGTCATAACCGAATACCGCCGAACCGAGACAACTATTAACGGTGAGACACACATTGAAATTGAAACTACTCACGAAATTAGACGTGATTTCCCGCTAAGTTAGCGGTTATGAATTCAGAGACAGTATTGGGAGCCATCGGAATGGCATCTCTAACTGTGCGGCCCGCCGATACATCGGTAGCCCAAGCGCTAAATGACTTACCGATATTGGCTACACCAACTCTGATCAATATTTTTGAAGGTGCCTGCACTGCTGCACTTTCTGAGCATTTAGATTCTGGCGAAACATCAATCACTTCAAATTTTGCTGTAACTACGCATGCATCAGTAGGAGTAGGAATAGAGATCAGAGCAAATGCAACTTGTATTGAAATCGAAGGTTCAATCTGCAAATTCAATATTGAAGTTCATCAGGGCACCAGATTAATTGCATCTGGAGCCATTGAAAGAAAAATAGTAGATCGAGTCTCCTTTGCAGCTCGAATTGCAGCGGAGTCGATTTCACGAGAAGCTATCTAAGTTCGAGATAAAAAAATGAGCCCGCCCTAAGGCGAGCCCATTACTTCAGAACTAGTTAATACAAAACTAGTTTAACTACTTCTTAGTTGCCCAGAAAATTTCGGCAATCTCATCAATCTTTGTAATTAATTTTTCAGCAACTGCAACATCATTCGAACCCTTAGTTCCACCAGCGCCAGCAAGTTTTGTTGCTTCGTTAAATAGAACGTGTAGTTGTGGGTAGGCTTCAAAGTGATTTGGCTTGAAGTAATCAGTCCAGAGAACCCAGAGATGATGCTTGACTAATTCAGAGCGTTCTTCCTTGATAGCCACAGCGCGAGATTTGAAATCTGCATCACTTGAAGCTGCATATTTCTCCATTGTTGCCTTGATTGAAAGAGCTTCAATCTTCGCTTGTGCTGGGTCATAAACACCACAAGGTAGATCGCAATGTGCGTGAGCAATCGCTTCTGGCTTAAAAAGATTCTTGAAGTTCATAACTTGCCTTTCATTTGGATTTACCGGATTTATGGTGCGAGACTACTACGCCTATGAACCGTGTGCATTTTAACGTTGCTAAATTCTTCAAAGCCTTCTTCAATGCTGTTGAGGTTCGTGGGGAATCAATGTCGCCCAACTACAACGATGGCGATTGGCTGCTATTCCGGGTGCTCCCAGCAAAATCCAAGGCAAATGAACTGATTGGCAAAGTCGTTCTAATCCAGCGCCAATCAGAATTTGGCACAGACTTCTTGCAAGTTAAGCGGGTTACCCAAGTTTCCGATTCATCTAGCGCTTCAGGTTCATCTAGCGCTTCAGGCGCAATAAAAACTGAGATTTGGGTCGAAGGCGATAACAAAAGTGAATCAACTGACTCCAGAAGTTGGGGGCCGCTCAATTCAGGCGAAGTTATTGGAAAGCTAATATTTCGCTATCGCCGCGCACCAAAGAAATAACTAGCGCGAGAAGGCTTCCATCAATAGCGCCTTCTGCTCTTCTTCATGCAAATGATGAGAACCAGTTGCTGGGCTTGCAGTTGCGCGACGAGATACCCGGCGAAGTGTTCGACCTTCGAGAATTTCAGATGTTGTAAGAGCAACAAATGGCCAAGGTCCTTGATTTGCTGGTTCGTCTTGAACCCAGAGTAAATTCGCATTTGGATGTTTAGCTGCAGCTGCTAAGAATTGCTCGGCAGGGAATGGATAAAGTTGTTCTAGTCGAATAATTGCGGTCGAGCTCTCGCCCAACTTCTCACGCTCTGCAACTAGATCGTGATAGACCTTTCCAGAACAGAAAATAACTCGACTTGCATTAACAACAGTCGGATCCTCAATTAAAGGTTTAAACGTTCCGGTTGTGAAATCCTGCATCCCAGATGCAGCCGCTTTCAAACGCAACATCGACTTTGGTTCGAAGACGATAAGCGGACGACGTGCTGGATTCTTCATATGCCAACGCAGTAAGTGGAAGTAAGAAGCTGGTGAAGATGGTTGCGCAACAGTCATATTTAATTCTGCGCAGAGTGCAAGGTAGCGCTCGATACGACCAGATGAGTGATCCGGTCCTTGGCCTTCATATCCGTGTGGAAGTAGAAGGACTAGCGATGAACGCTCGCCCCACTTTTGTAGTGCGGATGAAATAAATTCATCAATAATGGTTTGTGCGCCATTGGCAAAGTCACCAAATTGCGCTTCCCACATTACGAGGGCATTTTCGCGCTCTACGG
>JBILDT010000128.1:0-3511 GCA_044352485.1 Candidatus Nanopelagicaceae bacterium | reverse complement strand
CGAAAAACTAATTTGCGTGAATCAATTTGTGCGGCGTGGTTGTCGACCCCAATTAAAACTATTCGCCCACCTGGCTCGACGATTTCTACTAATTTTGCGGGGATGGATGCATCAAAAGTTGCATCAACTACAGAGTGATATCCGCCGTCAATCTTTTTAACTTCGGTTCCGGCGCTTGCAACGCCAAATTCCAAAGCTAGCCCAATTGTCTTCTGGTCGATTCCGACCATATGAACTGACGCGCCCATTGCCATACAGAATTGCGCACTTAGCAAGCCAACGGTGCCGGTCCCCCAAATTAAAATTTGCTTTCCGGGGGCAGCTTTTGCCGCATCAGCAACTCGCCAAGCATTCGCTGCAGGTTCGACAAGTGCGCCAAGTTCGAAATCAAAACTGTCCGGAAGTATGTGGGCAAATCGCGCAGGAATCAATAATTTATTTGCAAGTGCGCCATTAAAACCATTTCGGATTCCGAGTTCGTATCTATCGGCGCAAGTATGTTGGCGGCCCTCGTTGCAGCGTTTGCAATTACCGCAACCCATCATTACATCGCTGGTAACTTTCTTGCTGAGGAAAGATTTATCTACGCCCTCGCCAACTTCAATAACTGTGCCCGACCATTCGTGACCAAGTCGCATTGGAAGTTCTGCTTGGCCATCATGTAAATACGGCATGACGCCATCAAAGAATTCAACATCGGTTCCACAGACACCGACACGTTCAACTTGCGCAACAATCTCGCCGGGGCCAGCCTTAGGTTCTGCAACATCTTGAATTTCAAAGGTCTTGGGTGCAGTAACAACAAAGGCTTTCATAATGTGAGTATCTAACCAATAATCTTGCGCGAAAGAAAGGTCAACTTCCAGAAAATTGAACTAAACTTCAAACATGAAACCAATCGTTCAAGTATCACTAGACCTTACCGATATTAAAGAAGCGCTAGAAATGGCACACACTGCAATTAGGGCGGGCGTTGATTGGATCGAAGCCGGAACGCCACTTATCTTGGCCGAGGGTTTACATGGTGTCAGAGCGCTTCGTAAAGAGTTTCCTAATCATCCAATTGTTGCTGATTTAAAGACAATGGATGGCGGATATTTGGAAGCCGAGATGATGGCGAAAGCTGGCGCAACACATGTTGTTGTGATGGCGAGATCGCATCCAGAAACAATTAAATGCGTTGTGCAAGCCGGAAAAGATTACGGCGTAAAAGTTATGGGAGATAACTTAGGTTGCCCTGACATGGTGCAAGGTGCGCGCGAATTAGAAGAACTTGGTTGCGACATGGTTATTCACCATATTGGATATGACGAGCGCCGTGGTCTTGCAGCCGCAGGAAAACCATGGATGAATCCACTAGATCAATTGCGCGAAGTAGTTGACGCGGTAAGTGTTCCGGTGCAAGCAGTTGGTGGCTTAACACTTGAGCAAGCAATTGCTTGTCCTTCGTATGGCGCCCCACTTGTTGTGATTGGCGCCCCACTTGCAATTGATGCTGATTCATTTAGCCAAGGTGCCGGAAATGTTGAAGAAGTTCTGCGCAAGATTTGTGATGCGGTGCATGGTTTTGGCGATGTAAAAGTTAAGGGAGAAAAGTAATTGAAGTCTGCTGGCGTAGTTAATTTCTCATCCGAACCCCACAGCGTTGAAGTCCGCGAAGTCGAACGCCCAGCTTGCGGCGATGACGATGTAATTGTTCAGGTCGAAGCAGCAAGTGTCTGCGGATCTGACTTGCACCAATGGGAGGGCACAAACTCTTGGCCGGTTAATTACCCAGTTGTTTTAGGGCACGAATTCGGTGGCCATGTTGTGGAACTTGGAAAGAATGTAGTTGCTGCTGGCAAGTGGAACGAGGGCGATCGCATCGTAAGTGAAACAGCGGCCGTCGTAGATATGTCTGGTGCGATGTCACGTCAAGGTTTATATAACTTAGATCCAAGTCGTAAAGGCTTTGGTTATGGCGTAAATGGTGCAATGACTAGATATGTGAAAGTTGCATCCCGCTTGCTTCACAAGATTCCAGATAACGTCTCATTTGATCATGCATCTATGACCGAACCATGCGCAGTTGCTTATTCTTCAACAATTGCACCTGGCCATATCCGACCTGGTGATCGCATTATTGTTCTTGGACCCGGACCAATCGGCATTTTGTCTGGTGCGATGGCAAGACTTGCTGGTGCTGAAGTTGCAATCGTTGGTCTAGAACGCGATAAAGCGCGGTTAGAAGTTGCCAAGAAATATGGCTGCGATGTTGTTATTGGTGATGTGAAAGATTGGGCGATGGCAGTTGATGGTCTTGGCGCAGATGGTGTTGTAGATGCGGCAGGAGTTTCAGCAACGCTAAAAGTTGCACTTGATGTCATCAGACCAAATGGTTGGATTTCGAAAGTCGGCTGGGGTCCACAACCAGTTAATTTCTCACTCGACCAACTAGTTCAGAAGAATGTGCGACTTGAAGGATCATTTAGCCACAACTGGCCAATGTGGGAACGCGCGCTTCGGATGCTTGGCACTGGGCAATTAGATTTAACTCCGGTTCTTGGTGGAACTTTTCCAATCGAACAATGGGAAACCGCATTTAAGAAGATGCACTCAGGCGAATTTATCAAATCTGTAATTAAGCCGGCTTAATATGCGACTAAAAGATAAAGCAATAATCGTTACTGGTGGCACATCTGGAATAGGTGCCGCAATTGCAGCTGCTGCGATCCGTGAAGGCGCGAAAGTTTTGGTTCATGGAATCAATGAAAAAGAGGGCCGCGCAACCGTTGAAAAATTGGGAGCCAACGCTGTTCTCTGCATTGCAGATTTAGCCGAAGATAGCGCACCAAAAGAGATCGTTAGTGCTGCACTTAAAGCCTTTGGCAAGGTTGATGGCGTTGTAAATAATGCTGCGATATTTGGTGGATCGAATATTTCTGACCAAGAAGTTGAACATTTCCGCAAAATGATTCAAATCAATCTAACTGCTCCGCTCTTTTTGATTAAAGCAGCTTTCGAAGAGCTTAAGAAAACTGGTGGCTGCGTGCTAAATATTGGTTCGATAAATGCACACACTGGCGAATCGAAGTTGCTTGCCTACAGCATCAGCAAAGGCGGCATGCAGACAATGACTCGAAACCTTGCTAATGCCAACGGTGTTCATGGGATTCGAGTTAATCAGATTAATCCTGGTTGGGTTCTGACCGATCGGGAATATCGCGACAAGATGGCAGTTGGTATGAAATCAACCTGGCCCGAAGATTTATCGCGCACTGAAATTCCTTCCGGAAAGATGACAACACCAGAGCAGATGGGTGAAGCTGCTATTTATTGGCTAGGCGATGAATCAAAACCATTTACCGGTTCAGTTGTTGATCTTGAACAATTCACAATCATTGGCAGAAACCCGGAGAAGTTGGGATGATCGACAAACCAAAAATTGCCGCTTTTCCTAAAGGTTGGATCCGGGATTTAGTAGCGCCAGATAAGTTAAGTATTTACGAGTGGATTGATATGTCACAGGCCA
>JBILDT010000127.1:0-3524 GCA_044352485.1 Candidatus Nanopelagicaceae bacterium | reverse complement strand
ATCGCAGTGTTGGATTACCTTCGACTCTCTTCGGTCAAATTCCAAGAGTTAAAGTCAATATGGAATATAAGCGTCGGATTTTTTTCGGCGAAGAGATTACAACTCGCCTTGAAGTCGTCAGAATTGGAAATTCATCTTTAGAGCTAGCATTCACAGCAGATGTAAATGGTGAACTTGCAGCTGTAGGAAGTTATGTGATTGTGCACTCGCCAAATAAAGAAGCTGGTGCTCAGAGATGGCCCGATGCATGGCGGGCAAAGTTATTTACTGAGTAAATTCGCAACCATCAATCCGCTGCCGCCACCAACACCGCCACCTGGCCAAGTTCCGGATCCACAAATAAAGAGATTCTCAATCGGTGCTTTGTGTCCAGTCCAACCTGGAAGTGGTCGCAGAAAGAAGAATTGCGCAGGATGGTGGCTACCGCCAAGTGAATCGCCTTTTATTAAATTAGCGTTGTAACGTTCTAAATCTGTCGGGGTCAGAACTTTTCTTGCGAGAATTTTCGCTTTTAAGCCAGGCGCATATTGTTCAATGTTTTCAATTATGCGATCCGCATACTCTTCGCCGACTTGATCCCAAGTAGTTCCAGAAATTTCTAGCGGCAATACTCGAACTTGAATCCAGAGAACATGCTTACCTTCAGGTGCACGCGAAGGATCGCTAACTGTTGGTTGCCCAATAACTAGCGCAGGCGTTGTTGGAAGTTTTCCAGCAGCAGCAACCGTATATGTCATTGCCAAGTCATCGACATATGGTGCGATGTGAACATAGTTAAAGCCACGGGCTTCACTGGCTTTCCAATCTGGCAAGTCACTTAAAGCAAGATGAATCATCATTGTGCCAAGCCCAGGGCGGAAATTTTTAACCTTTGAAACTTCAGGTTTTTCAGCTTCAACTTTTGGAAGCAAGTTTGGAATCAGTGCTGGATTTACATTTGCAATTATCTTTGTGGCTTCATAAACCGTTCCATCAGAAGTTTTGACACCAGTTGCCTTTCCATCAATAGTAATAATTTCGGTAACTCTCGCACCAGAAACTAAAGTCCCACCATTCTCTTTAATGACTGCAACCAATGATTTAATTAAATTATCTGCGCCACCCTTACCAAGAACCATTCCAAATTCCTGTCCTCCGATTGATTCAAGGAAAGAGAATAAGGCGCCACCCGAAATATCTGGGCCGTAATCAAGATGCATTCCCCAAATAGCAGCAAGCGCTTTCGTTTCTGGGTGGACAAAATGTTCATCAGTAAATGCACGACTTGATTGCAATAACAATCTAATTAAATCAAAAAGCCCTTCGGTTCCTATTGCCCGCCAGGTTTTGTAAAGAGATTTCGCTGCGGCAAATGATGGAAGCTCTGTTCCTAAAATTGGGAATAGATGCGGTGCCAATGTGCCAAGTTTTGCGGTGAGAGATTTCCAGGATTCAACATCGCCTGGGGCAACTCGGGTTAAAGTTGCAATGTTTGCATCTCGATCCATAACAATTCCAATTGATTTTCCATCAGGGAAGACCGAGCAAAATGGTTTTGCTGATGGAACAAATTCCAAACCGTTTCGAATCAAATCATCTTTAAGAGCAGCCATTACGCCACCACCTGCAAATAAGCTCAAGTTAGTAGCAAAGAGGTCGTGCTTGAATCCCGGCAAGGTAACTTCTTCAGTGCGAACGGCACCACCAAACTCAGCCGCACTTTCTAGAACAATTACCGATTTACCCCGCTTAGCCAATAAAGCCGCAGCGCTCAAACCATTGATTCCGGATCCAATAATCACAATTTTTGACATGTGCGATCTTCTCACGATTATTGACGGTCGGACAATACCCGCAATAGATTTCGACCATGACTTCACCACAAAAGTTCGATGCAATCATTATCGGCAGCGGTATCAACTCACTTGTTGCCGGAGCAGTTCTTAGTAAATCAGGTTGGCGCGTTTTAGTTTGTGAGCGCAACGCGACTGCTGGTGGCGCAATTAAAACTGAACAGGCAACACTTCCGGGTTATACCCACGAATTGCTTTCAAGTTGGCACCCACTTTTTGTTGGCGGACCGGCGTATGCCGAACTTAAGGATGAATTAGATAAACGAGGTTTAGTTTATAAAAATACCGAACTTCCAACTGGCGTTGTTTGTAGCGATGGAACTGCAATTTTATCTACCAATCCAGAAATTACCGGAGCAGAATTTGCACGCATTGGCGATAGCGAATCTTGGGCACAAATGATGGCGGAGTTCACTCCAAAATTAGATTTAGCATTTGGCTTACTTGGCGCCGATCTTTGGCGAAAATCTTCATTGAAGCTGGCCCAATTGGCGCGCAAGAGATTTGGAAATCGGGGTCTAGTAGCAACAGGTGCAGAACTGTTGGAACCTGCTGCGCCGTGGCTCGATCGCCAATTTAAATCTCCAGTAAGTAAAGCCTTACTTGCTCCGTGGGCGCTTCACAATGGACTTGGTCCAGATGATGCAGCGAGTGCATTCATCACCAAAGTCATTTCTGCGGCAGTTGCTTTCGGTGGAATGCCGGTGCCGGTTGGTGGCGGAATTAAATTAGTAGAAGCGTTAACCTCAATCATCAAAGATGCCGGCGGTCAGTTAATTACTGGCGCTGATGTTGTAAAAGTAATTGTTGAAAATAAGAGTGCGACTGGAGTAAAACTCAGCGATGGCAGAACATTTAGCGCAGGTAAAGCAGTTCTTGCTTCAACAACACCACAGGCGCTTTATCAAACACTTTTAGCTGGCGAGGAGGTCCCAGTTGAAATTAAAACTTCCGCAGACAATTTCCGGTATGGCCGCGCTGCTATTCAAATACACCTTGCACTATCCGAGCCACCAGTTTGGAAGTCTGATGCGCGGATGAAAGATGTAGCAATAGTTCACGTTCTCGATGGAATCAATTCGTTATCAGAATCGGTTAACGCAGCAAACCGTGGCTACCTCCCTGCACGTCCAACAATTGTTGTTGGCCAACCTTGCGCAGTAGATCCATCAAGAGCGCCTGCAGGTGCATCAATTATTTGGATTCAATTACAAGAAAATCCACAAGTGATTAAAGGCGACTTAGCTAACGAGATTAATCCTGGCGATGGCACCTGGAATGAAGAGCGCTTAAATGCATATGCCGACCGAGTCCTTGATCAACTTGGCTCCGAGATTACAAACCTAAAGTCTGCAACGGTTGCAAAGATTGTTCTGGGACCACGTGAAATTGAAGCGATGAACAAGAATTTAGTTGGCGGAGATCCATATGCTGGTGATTGTCGGATTGATCAATACGCCCCATGGCGTCCGCTATCTGCCGCAACCGGCCACCGAACTCCAGTGAAAAATCTCTGGCATATTGGTGCATCAACACATCCCGGACCAGGACTTGGTGGAGGATCAGGATTTTTAGTTGCAAAGCGCTTAACCAAGAAACGATTCGGTAAGTAAAAGATAAGTAAAAGATAAGTAAAAGAAAAAGCCCGCCAATTACTTGGCGGGCTTTTTAACTTTTAGCTATTACTTTGAA
>JBILDT010000126.1:0-3534 GCA_044352485.1 Candidatus Nanopelagicaceae bacterium | reverse complement strand
GCGAATTCTCTTGATCTGCGACTTGATATTTGCCACTTCGAACTACCTTCTAATCTCTTGAAATCTAAGCCTTGGCTTCTGCCAGGCAGACGCGCAGATTACCAGCGAAGGGGTCTACTACTCAAACTCGAGATGTGATGGCAATAATCGCACGCTCTAGCGAGTGGATTGGATCGACCGCAGCGCCCTTGATGTCGGCATCGGCTTGGGCCACCGCTACCACTGCCCCGGCCAAGGTTGCAGGCGTCCATTTTGAAAGTTGTCTGCGAGCTTTATCAATCTGCCATGGTGCAAGGCCCAGAGGACCAGCTAAATCAAAAGATTTCACGCCTCTAGATGCACCAGAAACTTTTGCCAAAGTTCTAAGCGAACCTGCGAGTGCACTGGTGATTAGAACTGGATCGGTTCCGGTTGCCAGGGCATTTCGTAGTGAAATTAGTGCGACATCACGATTTCCATCTAGCGCGGCATCTGCAACATCAAAGCCAGTTGTTTCGACTCTTCCATTCTGGAATTTCATTACATCGGTTTCATCAATCATTTTTCCGGCGGTTACATCTGCCGCTAATTGTGAGCAGGCGCCACCAAGTTCGCGAAGATCGCTGCCCAGCGCATCAATCAAAGCTTGGACTGCTTCGGTAGAAATCGGTCGACCAAGTCGTTTGAATTCGGCGCGGATGAAGTCGGATTTCTCGCCATCTTTTTTGATTACATCACAAGGTATGACTGTTGGCTTTGCTTTCTTGATCTTCTCTAAAAGTGCTTTTCCTTTTACGCCACCTTTGTGCCAGAGAACTAATTCAACGCTCTCATCTTGCGCTTCCAGGTATGCAGTAATCTCTTCACCAAGTTCAGCTGGTAGATCTTGGATTTCTTTAATGACAATTATTCGGGAGTCTCCAAATAGTGAAGGCGCAAGAGCATCGGTAATTCCGCCAAGTTCTAATTCACTGGCATCAAATGCGCTTACAGTTGCGCCTTTAAATTTTGCAATCACTTGAGAAATCGCGCGGTCGGCAAGCAGTGATTCGCCACCCTGCAATAACGTTATCCCCACGAGATATTCCACCAATCATTTCTCTTAGTTCTGATCTTAAGGGCCCCGTCAACTGAGATGGCTCCATCTTGATCGGTTCGCAAGGTTTTTGCACCCAGGGCTTCAAGCGCATTGACTGTGCTTGGCGCTGGATGGCCATAACTATTTCCAGCCCCAACGCTTATGAGGGCAATTTTAGGTTGAAGCGCTGACATCAGTGGCAGAAATTGAAACGATGAACCGTGGTGAGAAACTTTGTAGATATCAATTGGATCTATCTTGGTCAGCGCCAAGAGCGCTTCTTGAGCCGGAGGTTCTAAATCTCCGGCTGTAAAGATTCGCAGGTTGCCTACGGTTATCAGAAGCGCAATACTCGAATTGTTGATTGCCGACCCATCTCCGGGTAACGCTTCAAAGTTTGATTGTGATTTTGTGGGCCAGAGAACTTCAATTTTTACTGGACCGTTAGCGCTCTTGAATTCGATTGTTTCACCCGCCGTTGCTTGATGTATTGGCGTAGCTCCAAGTAATAAGTAGGCGGTATCTCGTTCGCTCTTTGGTTGATCAAGATTTGAGGCCCAGACATTTGCAATATCCCTGCCAAGTAGCGCGCCATCTAAACCGTGCACGTGATCTGCATGAAAATGTGAAATCACCAAGAGCGGGATCATTTTCACGCCTAAATCTTTTAAACACTCATCCATAAGTTTTGCATCAGGACCCACATCAATTACTAGAGCCTCATTTTTGCCTAGGTTAATTACCAATCCATCGCCCTGACCAATATTGCAATTTACGACGGCCCAACTTGATCCTGGCCATCTTCCGGGCAAGGCGATTATTAGAGTCACAATGATTAGGAGCAAAAAGAGCGCAAGCCATTTCTTAAACTTGATCAGCGCAATTACAGAAATAGCGATAAGTGCACCCAGATAACTCTTGGGCAGCATCAGGACCGGAAGGCCAGAGGCGGTATTTGATACCCCAACAATAAATTGTGCGAGTGGCTTAATAAGCAAAAGCAGAAAGTAGGAAATGCCAGGAATTATTGGTGAGAGTAAAGCGGCTATAAACCCAATAATTGTTATTGGGGCTACTACCGGCGCGACTAAGACATTAGCTGGAATTGATACCAGCGAAAAGAGACCCGAAATTGCCAGAATGATTGGCGTGCACATAAGCGTTGCTGAAAGCGGAATTGCGATAACTTGCGCAAGTTTTTCATGGCCATACTTCTCGGTTAGCCAAATTTCAATCTTGGGTGCTAATAGCAAAATTCCCGCTGTCGCTGAAACTGAAAGCGCAAAGCCTGGATCAATTGCTTGAAATGGATCCATCAAAATCAAGAATGCAATTGCAAGACCAAGTGAGGGCACCGAATCTGCTCTTACACCCCGGGCCTTAGCAATCAAAATAACTGCGCACATGACACTGGCTCGCAATACTGATGGCGAGGGACGAACTAGAAAGATAAATCCGATCAGAACAATGCTGGTGAGAATTAGCCGGGCTTTAACTCCCCTAAAAATCCATTGGGAAAGCCAGAGTAAAAATGCCGCAATGATTGCAAAATTAGCGCCACTGACCGCAGTTAGATGTGAGAGTCCAACTCTTCGCATTTCAATTATGAAGTCTGGTTCCTCCAGTGAAGTATCCCCGATTACCAATCCTGGGATAAGTGCGCCACCAGCACCACCAACTGATTTAGCAGTTTCACGGAAGGAATTTCTAATCTCTGCTGAAAGGCGTTGCAAGTAATTTGCCTGCGAAAGTCTCTTAAAATCTCCGGTCGTAGCGATAAGCGCTGCTACTCGTCGCTCTGGAGTTGGAAATGCAACCCCACTTACCGCGAACTTTTCACCAGGAATCAGATCTATATATTTAGAACTTGTAATCCGAACAGGCAACCTTATTGATTTAACTTCACCATCAATATTTACACTCGAGACCGAGGCAAGCGCGGTCATTGATTTACTGCGAAATCTCGAACCAATTACTTTGGGCTTGCTCCAATTAGGGTCGGTCTTTAAAGTTCCAATAATTTCAACGCTGGGTTGATTGACTAGAGATTTCGCCAGAAAATTTTGAGTCAGTCCGATCTGTCTAATTGCGCTGCCAGCGCTGCCAGTTAAGAGCGCAGCGATAAGTATCAGCGCCAAACTTCGTTTGAGTCCCGCAAGAAATAAGCAAATAAGAATTGTCAGATAACTCCATGGCGCATTTAGGATTCCGGCGATTCCAGCACCGAGCCAAATTGCTAAACCAATTACTAGAAGGCGAAAGTCATATTCTCTTAGATTCGGACCAACTTCGATATCTCCGCGAATGTGGCATCACCAATCCCGGAAACCTTCTTTAAATCATCAATCAAGGTAAATGGGCCATTTAACTTCCGGTAAGCAAAAATCCGATTCGCCATAACTGGACCAATGCCGGGCAAGGTATCTAATTGTGAGAGTGTTGCTGAATTTAAGCTAAGCGGACTGGCTGCAGTGGGT
>JBILDT010000125.1:0-3547 GCA_044352485.1 Candidatus Nanopelagicaceae bacterium | reverse complement strand
ATTTAAGGGCCGAGTTCTTAGCGCCATGGACATTGACCTCGCCCACAAGGCGTGCACCACCAACTATCTGGAAATATTCATTAGAACTTTCCATGGTGATCACCTCCGGACGTGGGTTTCGAGTGGTCTAATCGTAGTGATTGAATTAGGCTCAACCCATGGTAAATCTAACGCGTATCTATACAAAAACCGGCGATGACGGAACAACTTCCCTAGGGGACATGAGCCGGACATCAAAAAATGACCCACGGTTAGAAGCCTACGCAACAGTTGATGAAGCTAACTCTTCGATTGGTGTAGTTCTGGCTCTAGGTCAGATTAAGGATCCACAAATCACAAAGTTATTAATCCGGATTCAAAATGATTTATTCGATGTCGGAGCCGATCTCTGCACACCAGTTGTTGATGAGCCAAAGATTGAGCCGCTACGCGTTATTGAATCTCAAGTAACATATTTAGAAGAGCAGATAGATTTTTACAATGAAAGCCTCGAACCACTGCGCAGTTTCGTTCTGCCATCCGGAACTCCGGCAGCTGCGTTGTTGCATGTAGCCCGTACAGTTGCGCGCAGAGCCGAGCGAAATACTTGGCATGCAATTCATCAATTTGGTGGTGGCGTAAATTCACTTACTGCAAAATACTTAAATCGCTTATCAGATTTACTCTTTGTCCTTGCTCGATTTGAGAATAAGGAAGCCGGAGATGTGCTCTGGGTTCCGGGAGCTAATCGTTAACTTCTTGTAGGGCTCTTAGTGTAAGTATTGCTTGGTATTGTCCCTGTTGGAGTTCCACTTCGGCAATTGGCCGTGTAGTTGCTGATTCCCAATCCATCTGCAATTGGCTCTTCACTTACTAGCAAAATAGGTTTAATTGTCTTTCCTTTTGTTCTCGGGGCTAAAGTAGTTAGTGATCCATAAATAATTCTCTGTGTTGGATCTGCTGGATCGATGCCAAGAACGTTTGAACTAATTTCCCACCAGTCGCAACCAGTTTCAGAACCGACAAATATGCCTAGGCAGGCAAATTCATCGCAATATTTAATCAAGTCCTTCTGAATATATTTATATTCGGTACCCGCAATTAGAAGTTCTTTTGGAGTAGCGGTCTTTGCATAAAGTGAACCTTTCTTTTCAAAACCTGGAGGTGGCCACTTAAGTGGCTTCTTCGTTGGAAAATTCTTCTTCTTCCTAGCAACTGGTTTCTTAGTGGCTGGCTTCTTAACAACTGGTTTCTTAGTGGCTGGCTTCTTCTCAACTTTAGCTTTTGTAGCCGTTGGCTTAGGCGATGGCTTTGGAGTTGCAGCAGTTGCATGCACTGGGGCTAAAAGACAGGCAGTAACAAATAGCGCTGGCAGCTTTTTCATTTATCTGACCACCTAAACGTCTTAAGCGCCAAAAGCGTTCCAACAACAGTCCAAATAAGTAAAACGATTGCGATTTGTGGAATCTCCCAGCTCTTAGCAACTTCTTCGGCAGCAAAGCTTTCAGGTAAAAAGACTGAACGCATTCCTTGAGTAAGCCACTTCAAAGGGAAGAGCGCGGCAAATTGCTGCATCCATTGTGGAAGAGTTGTAAAAACAAAGAAGACACCACTAAAGAATTGCAGAATAATCACAATAGGAGAGACGACTGCAGATGCACCACGACCATTCTTTGGAACTGCAGAGAATGCAATCCCTAAAATTGTTGCGCAGATACTTCCAAGAAATATGAGCCACCCAAATCTAAGCCAACGCTCTGTTGTATTTGGAAGATCTAAACCAAAGAGCGCAGCACCAAAGCCCATCAAGGCGCCTACTTGAACAACCATTGCGACAAAGACCAGAATCGCTTTTCCAATGAAGTATGAGATTGGCGAGACTGGAGTTCCTCTAAGTCGTTTTAAAGTTCCGAAATCTCGTTCGATTGGAATCATGATTGCAAGTTGCTGGAATCCAGTATTGACCAGACCGGATGCAATCATTCCGGCAACAAAGTATTGGCTAAAGGTAACTCCTGGGGCCAGATCTCCTTTGAAAACTGAACCAAAGATGAATAACAACATAATTGGAAATAGAAGTGTGAAAACTACTGATTCGCGTTGGCGCATGAATTGTTTTATCTCTAGGCCACCACGTAGAAAGCCAACTTTAATAATGCCAGGTCTCATGGTTGACCAATCATTTTGAGATAAATATCTTCGAGTGATGGGCGAATTACAGTCAGTTCCGGGACCTCGCCACCAAATTTTGCGACAAGCTTTGTAACTTCAGCTGCTGGAAAATCACTTTCAATCTCTTGCCTCTGTCCATTTTCGAGCCAACTAATACGCGCCTTTGCAGTATTTCTACCACCAAGGTTCTCTGGCGTAGAAACCTCTACTATCTTTCCATCGACTATCACTGCAACGCGGTCAGCCAGCGCTTCAGCTTCATCCAAGTAGTGAGTTGTAAGCAGAATTGTTGTGCCCTCATCGCGTAGGTTACGAATTAATTCCCAAAATGCTCGTCTCGCCTCGGGATCAAACCCAGTAGTTGGCTCATCAAGAAAGAGAATTTCTGGATTACCAATAATTCCAAGTGCGACATCGAGTCGGCGGCGTTGACCACCTGAAAGGGTGTTGATTCGCGCATTCTTCTTCTCATCCAGACCAACATCGTGAATCACGCTTTCGGGATCACGGGGATTGGAGTAATAATTTGCAAAGTGCTTAACAGTTTCAGATACCGATAAATCTTGAGCATCATTTGTAGATTGAAGAACAATTCCAATTCGATTTCGCCAAGCCCAATTATCTCTGCCAAGCTTTGCAGGATCTTGGCCAAGGACTTTTACTTCGCCACCATCGCGGTCGCGGTAGCCTTCAAGGATCTCAACTGTGGTTGTTTTGCCAGCTCCATTTGGGCCAAGGATTGCAAAAATTTCGCCTCTTGAAACTTCAAGGTCGATTCCAGCAACTGCATCCTTAGAGCCGTTGGCCTTTGATGTGTATGTCTTTCTAAGGCCTGATACCGAAATCGCTAGTTCATTTGCCACGTCTATATCCTGCCCTAAAAGTTGGGAATATCGGAATACACGCGAGAGAATAAGGCTGTGAGTCCGCGCAGAAACCATCCTAAAAGGTCCCAGAAACGGGCCAGCAACGACGAGGAAGAGCGCGACATCTCATTATCGAGTGAAACAATCGAAGAGCATTCAGAAGGCATATTTAGAGTTCGCAAAATTACTGGTTCTACTTCTACAAAACCATATCGTTGTCCTGGATGTGATCAAGTAATTCCTACCGCAACACCTCATATTGTTGCTTGGCTAGAAGAAGACGTTGAATCAAGACGACATTGGCACACTGCATGTTGGACTAAGCGAAATGATCGCAAACCTAGAACACTTAGATCTAAAGGCGCTCCGCGTTATTAGCCGATACCTTTAGAGCGTAGATTCTTCATCGCAAACATAATTATTTTATCTGCAAAATTCTTTCTGCCAAATGTCGTGAAAACAATCGGAATATTGAATATTGTTCTAACAACTGTCCTTGGATAAGTAAATTCCAGCAAACCTTCTGGCCC
>JBILDT010000123.1:0-3580 GCA_044352485.1 Candidatus Nanopelagicaceae bacterium | reverse complement strand
GAACCAGGCGTAGGTAAGACTGCAATTGTTGAAGGATTAGCACAATCAATCATTAAAGGTGATGTTCCTGAAACTCTGAAGGATAAGCAGGTTTATTCACTTGACCTTGGTGCGCTAGTTGCTGGTAGCCGTTATCGTGGAGATTTCGAAGAGCGCTTAAAGAAAGTTCTAAAAGAGATTCGTACGCGTGGCGACATCGTTCTTTTCATTGACGAGATTCATACCTTAGTTGGTGCAGGCGCAGCTGAAGGTGCAATTGATGCTGCAAGCATCCTAAAGCCAATGCTTGCTCGTGGTGAATTACAGACAGTCGGTGCAACAACTCTTGATGAATATCGTAAGCATTTCGAGAAGGATGCAGCGCTAGAACGTCGCTTCCAACCTATTCAAGTTGCTGAACCAACTGTTGAACATACAATTGAAATTCTTAAAGGACTTCGTGATCGCTACGAATCTCACCATAAAGTTTCAATCACAGACGGCGCACTAGTAGGCGCTGCGCAGATGGCGGATCGTTATATTTCAGATCGCTTCTTGCCAGATAAGGCAATTGATTTAATTGATGAAGCTGGTTCTAGATTACGCATTCGTCGCATGACTGCGCCACCAGAGCTTCGCGCATTTGATGACAAGATTGCTGAAGCCCGCAAAGCCAAAGAATCTGCAATTGATTCTCAAGATTTCGAAGGTGCCGCTAGCTTCCGCGATAAGGAGAAGACCCTAATCGCTGAGAAGAATGAGGCTGAGAAGACTTGGAAAGCTGGAGATCTAGATGTAGTTTTCGAAGTTACTGAAGAGCTAATCGCTGAAGTGCTTTCAAATGCAACTGGAATTCCAGTATTTAAGTTAACCGAAGCTGAAACTGCACGCCTACTTCGCATGGAAGATGAATTACATCGCCGCGTAATTGGCCAGGAACAAGCAATTAAGGCGCTATCACAAGCGATTCGCCGAACACGTGCTGGATTGAAAGATCCAAAGCGTCCCGGTGGTTCATTCATTTTTGCTGGTCCTTCCGGAGTTGGAAAGACAGAACTATCAAGAACGCTTGCGCAATTCTTATTCGGTGACTCAGATGCACTTATCCAGTTGGATATGTCGGAATATTCTGAGAAGCACACAGCTTCAAGGCTATTTGGCGCGCCTCCAGGTTATGTTGGTTATGACGAGGGCGGCCAATTAACCGAAAAAGTTCGCCGCAAACCATTCTCAGTAGTTCTATTTGATGAGATTGAAAAGGCACACCCAGATATCTTTAATTCACTTCTACAGGTGCTTGAAGATGGCCGTTTAACAGACTCTCAAGGCCGAGTTGTCGATTTCAAGAACACAATAATTATCATGACTACAAACCTTGGAACTCGCGATATTTCAAAGACCTTGAACCTAGGTTTCACTAACGCATCAGATGAACAAGGAAATTACGAGCGCATGAAGGGCAAGGTAAATGATGAACTTAAGAATCATTTCCGCCCAGAATTCCTTAACCGCATCGATGATGTAATTGTCTTCCACCAGTTGACCGAGAATGAGATTGTTCAAATTGTCGATCTAATGATCGCAAGTTTGGATGAGCGACTTCGCGCTCGCGATATGGGAATTGAATTAACAACCGAAGCCAAGGCGCTTCTTGCAAAGAAGGGTTACGACCCACTTCTAGGAGCCCGCCCACTTCGTCGTTGTATTCAACGGGAAATTGAAGATGTTCTTTCAGAGAAAATTCTCTTTGGCGATTTAAAGGCTGCAGAGATAATCTTGGTTGGAACCACAATCGAAGATGAGAAAGAAATTTTCACCTTCAAGGGAATGCCTAAGACTGAGATGCCAGATACCCCTGGTCACTTAGCTGAAGCACCTACACCTCAGTAATTAGTAATTAATTAATTTTTACGCGAGCAATCGCCTGCTCTAAGCGGGCGACCTCCATAATTTCGATTCCAGGAATTTTGATATCACTGCCTGCTGGAACCATCGCCCTTTTAAAACCCAACCTTGCCGCTTCAGCAATTCTCTGTGTTGCACCTGTTACTTTTCTAATTTCGCCAGCAAGTCCAACCTCACCGATTGCAATTAAATCTGCGGGGAGTGCAAGACCTTTAGCGGCCGAACCAACTGCAAGTGCTACTGCAAGATCTGCTGCTGGTTCGGAAATCTTCATTCCACCAACTGTTGCAACATAAACATCTCGACCAGATACTCGAATATTTGCTCTTAGCTCTAGGACCGCCAAAGTCATTGCAGTCCGCGGATTATCGAGACCAGATGTGACTCGACGTGAGTTTCCGAAGTCCCGGCCGTCGGGAACAGCGGCACCAACAAGGGCTTGGATCTCAGCAAGTAGTGGTCGTCTTCCTTCGAGGGTAACCGTTACACAAGTTCCTGGAACAGGTTCGTTGTGGCGAGTAGTGAATAACCCAGTTGGATCTGGGAGTGAAGTGATTCCATTTTCAGTCATGTCAAAACATCCGACTTCATCAGATGCACCAAAACGATTTTTAATTGCTCGGATTAAACGCAGCCGTGAATGGCGTTCACCTTCGAAATTTAAGACAACATCAACAATATGTTCAAGAAGTCTTGGCCCGGCAATCGAACCATCTTTTGTAACATGACCAACCAAAATCAAAGTGATTGAACGCTCTTTCGCAATTCTGATCAGCGCAGCTGCAATTTCACGAACCTGGGTGACGCCACCTGGTGCACCATCTACTGCAGCACTTGCAATAGTTTGGATGGAATCAATTATTAGTAACTGAGGCTTAACAGCATCAATATGTGCAATCACTGAACTAAGTTCATTCTCGGAGGCAAGCCATAAGTTTGGATCTATCGCATTTAATCTTTCGGCGCGCAGTCGAACTTGGGAAGCAGATTCTTCACCACTTATATAAAGTGAATTTATCTTTGCTCTTGCACTCTCTGCAGCAACACTTAACAGAAGTGTCGATTTTCCAACTCCAGGTTCACCAGCCAATAAAATTGCTGCACCCGGAACTAAGCCACCACCAAGAACTCGATCAAGTTCGCTGACTCCACTAGATCTTGCCTTCGCATTTTCTAAACTAACTTCACCGATTGGAAGTGCTGGTGAAGTTACTTGTCCAGCAACAAGGGAGAGCTTTTTTGGGGCCGCGACCTCTTCAACAACTCCCCAGGCCTGGCATTCACCGCACCTGCCGACCCATTTAGTGGTGCTCCAGCCACACTCCGAGCAGCGGAATGGGTCTTTGGTCGGAGCTGCTTTTTTAGCCATGCCAGAAGGCTATATGCACTCACCCACACGCTTAAAATCACCCGAAAAACCCAAAAAAACTGTGAATTAGCCGTGTATTTCTAGTCGTACACCTTTACCCTTTTACTACGCAGGACTTGTGCTCTTCATATGGGATCACAATTTATGCGGCTGGCGTCTCGACCGAGGCCCAGAACCAAAACGCCCACGGAGGCTATAAATGGTAAATCTAACAGACGGCCAATGGAGCACGCTTTACAACGTGTTCTCCTTTGGCTTGATTTCGATGCTTGCTTGCACCGTTTACACATTGGTGTCACAAGCTCGTGTTCTACCTAAGTACCGCAA
>JBILDT010000122.1:0-3584 GCA_044352485.1 Candidatus Nanopelagicaceae bacterium | reverse complement strand
CGCCCTTTCGATTAAAAAGGCAATAAGTCTCGCGAATTTTTATCAAGTCCCGCTAAATGAATTATTGGGCTTATATTCTGAATCTAAATCACCTTCACGCGAGAAATTAACGCTAGATATTCGAGCAGCTTCCCACTCTATGCCCGAGGATTCCAAACTTGAAGTCCTGCAGAAATTTGCAACCTCTATCTGCGCGAGACGTGAAGATTGGAACGGAGAAGTTTTATCAATCCGAAATACTGATTTAGCAACAGTTTCGATTTTATTGAATTTAGATGAACCAGCAACATATGCCTGGCTCTTTTCTAGAGGGCTATTACTCAACAAACCCTAATTAGAACGTAGTTTTACCGCAATACTAGAGCGCGAAAGACGGCTTTAGAATAATAATTCGACCAAGAACTCCGTTGATATATTTAGCCGAATCTTCTGTTGAAAGTTCAGAAGCGATCTCTACCGCCTCTGAAGCAGCAACTTGATCATCTAGATCGTTCTTGAAGAGGATTTCAAAGAGTGAGATTCTTAAAATATTGCGATCTATAGCTGGCATTCGATCCATATCCCAACCCTGTGCGTATGTCGTAATTAGTTCATCTATTTTTAGCGCATTCGTTTCTACACCCAGAAGCAATTCAAGAACATAATCCCGCTCTGAGAGCTCGATCTCACCACGGCTCTCTAACAAATCGATAGCTCTAGCGCTACGGATGTCTGCTTCGTATAGAAAATCTAAAGCACGCTTGCGCGCCTTACGGCGTGCGCTCACTAGTTTGCTCGGCCTAAGTAAGCTCCGGTACGGGTATCAACTAAGACCTTTTCATCTTGCTTAATAAAGAGCGGAACCTGAACCGTGATTCCAGTTTCCAAGGTGGCTGGTTTTGTTCCACCGGACGAGCGGTCCCCCTGCAGACCTGGTTCGGTGTATGTAATCGTTAATTCAACCGATGCTGGCAAATCGATATAAAGCGGGTTGCCCTCGTGAATTGCAACATTTGCTTCGCAATTTTCTAGCATGTAATCAGCCGCATCTCCAACTGTTGCAGCAGAGATATTCATCTGATCGAATGTTTTCTGATCCATAAAAACAAAGTCATCGCCATCTCGGTATAAGAAAGTCATGTCGCGCTTCTCAAGAACTGCAACATCAACCTTGACCCCAGCGTTCAAGGTTCTATCAATAACTTTTCCAGTAGTTACAGACTTCAATTTGGTCCGAACAAAGGCCGGACCTTTCCCAGGTTTTACATGTTGGAATTCAACAACGTTCCAGAGTTGCCCCTCAATATCTAAAGTCATCCCATTTTTTAAATCGTTCGTTGTTGCCATAATCGAAATCCCATTTCCTTTAATTCCAGCGTAAGTGGGTAAGAATACCTGAAGCGGAGAGCCAAATTTGCGGGCGTGCGCTACTTTGCCATGCGAGAAAGTGCAATCAAGGCCAATCGATATGAATCCGGACCAAAGCCAGCAATCGTTCCGTTTGCTACCCCTGAAATCACCGAGGTATGGCGAAATTCTTCACGGGACATTGGATTGGAAAGATGCACTTCAATTAAGGGGGCCTTGACCATATCTGCAGCATCGCGAATCGCATACGAATAATGTGTAAAGGCTGCAGGATTGAATACAACAGGAGTGTTGGTATCTGCAGCTTCGTGTAACCAAGAAATTATCTCTACTTCACTATCACTCTGGCGAACATCACATTCGAACCCAAGCTCTTTCCCGGCTGAAATTATTTCTGACTTGAGCCCGGCAAAATCAAGATCGCCATATATGTTGGAATCGCGAAGATCTAACCGTCCTAAATTAGGTCCATTGAGAACTAATACTTTCATACTGAAATTCTCTCATATGCGACCGCTATCTGGTCGGAGGTTACTTGCTCTAACCAGATTGGTTTAGCAATATCACTTATCCCTATGAACCTAAGTGTGTTTCCCCGGCTCTTTTTATCGCTAGCCATCAGTTCGAGCAACTTCGGAAGTGCGCTCTTCTCATAAGTAATTGGTAGCCCGAAGTCTGAAAGAAGTGTTCGATGTTGATTAACTATGTCCTGGTCCAAATGTCCTGCGACATTACTAAGTTCAGCTGCAAAAACTAGCCCGATAGAAACCGCTTCCCCATGGCGCAACTTGTAATTTTCTAACTTCTCAATCGCGTGACCTAAAGTGTGGCCATAATTTAAAATTTCACGAATTTTACTCTCCCGGAAATCTTGTGAAACAACCCGCGCTTTCATATCAGCACTAAGCCAGATCAATTCACCAATATTTTCAGCCGAATTCTTGGCCAGCTCAAGAATTTTTTGATTGTCTATGAAGCCTGCTTTGATTATTTCAGCCATACCAGCATTGAAATCTCGAATTGAAAGTGTTTTCAAAAAAACCTGATCAATGATTACAGATTCCGGCGAATGAAACGCGCCCACTAAATTCTTTCCATGCGAGCTATTTACACCCGTTTTGCCACCAATAGCCGCGTCTACCATTCCTGCTAATGATGTAGGGAATGCATACCAAGAGATTCCGCGAAGCCAAGTGGCTGCGACGAAACCAGCAAGGTCTGTTGTGGCACCTCCACCGATTCCCACAATCGCATCACTTCGGGTTAGTCCAAAATCTCCACACACCTTCCAAAGCTCAAGTAAATACTCGGGGGATTTTGCTGACTCACCTGCAGGGGTTTCGATTACCTGAACCCCCGAACTCTTTACCGATTGCAGATCAAACTTAGTGACAAGTTCAGATGGCGCAATAACTAAAACTTTCTCATGTGATCTAGCAATTTCAGCAAATTGCAGCCGCCAGTTTTCGACAAAACAAATGTCATACTCACGCTCTGCGCGGACCCTAATTGTCTGCATTAATATCTCCAAGAACATCAGCAATTTCCCGGGCTACCTCAGCTGGTTTTCGATTGTCGGTATTAAAACTACGAGTAGCTAGGGCTTCATAAATTCCTCGCCGCTTATCCATCAACTGCATCCATTGTTGACGTGGATTAATGGCTAATAATGGTCGCTCTTTATTGAATCCGACTCTTGGGGCGGCTTGAGAGATAGAAACTTCCAAATAAAGCACCGGTATCGAACTTGCCTGCAAAAAGCCACTAACCGCAGAATCTAAAACTGATCCACCACCGAGTGCGACTACCCCTGACTCATCTTTAAGCGCTTTCAAAACAACTTCTCTTTCAATTGAACGAAAAGCTGGTTCACCTTCATCCGTAAATATGTCTGCAATCTTCTTGCCCGAAACTCTTTCAATCTCTGAATCAGAATCGAAAATTTCACAATTCCATAATTTTGCTAACTGTCTACCTACTGAGGACTTTCCCGCTCCAGGCGGGCCGATTAGAACCGCCTTAGGCATTAGGCAATTCCTAAATTCGAAACAAAATTTTTATAGTTACGCGAAACTTCTCCAACGCTATCTCCACCAAACTTCTCCAGAACGGCATCAGCTAGAACCAGCGCAACCATGGCTTCGGCAACTATTCCTGCGGCCGGGACGGCGCAAACATCGGAACGTTGATTAATCGCTTTGGCAGCCTCACCTGTTGAGGTATCAATAGTGTCGAGC
>JBILDT010000020.1:0-12402 GCA_044352485.1 Candidatus Nanopelagicaceae bacterium | reverse complement strand
TCTTATCGCTACCCATTTGATTCGACATGTCTGCATATTACGCAAACTTTCATGGGTGTGCCACAGATAGAATTGGCCCATGCGCAAATTGGTGAAACGAGTTAAAAAGCTCTTTGCCGACCGCAGTAGCTGGGTTCGCCTAATTGTCGTTTCGGCAATTGCATCAGGTGTCGCCTGGCAGCTCGGCGATCTACTAATCAAAAATGGTGGTGTAGTTGCTGCAATTATTTGTGCGCTAAGTATCCGAATCTCACTTTACAAATCAATTCGAGAAGGTTTTGGTCAGATAGTCGGAACTGCAATTGGTGCCGGTGTTGCACTTGCCTGCGTAACGATATTTGATCTCGGAGTAATTTCAGTTGCCCTGACAGTGCTCCTCTGCTCAGTCGTTGCTCGCGCCCTACACCTTGGTGAAGTTGCATCAGTAAATGTTCCAGTAACTGCCTTAATTGTTATTGGCCCAGGACTCAGCGAGAGCACTGCGCTCTCAAGGCTATCTTCAACTTTAATTGGCGCAGCAGTCGCAATTGCATTCTCTTATTTTTCACATGCAAAGACGCCCGCTGGTCGAACAGTTGACAAGATAAGTTCGCTCGCAAATAAGTGTGCAAAATTGTTAGGCGAAATGTCCGAAGGTGTCGCAGCTGGCTACACGCAAGATGAAGCTGGAAATTGGTTAGCAAAAGCTCGGTTGTTGGTAGAAGAGATTCCTGGAGTCCGGGCCCAATCCCAAGAAGCTCGCGGTTATGCAAAATGGTTTCCTACCGCACAAGTTGATGAAGCTGAAGAACTTTATGTAAGGGGAGTAGCAGTCGAACATACTGTTGTTCAAGTAAGAACAATTGCGCGTACTCTCTTTGATTCAGCAGTTAAAGGTGGAATCGCTGAAGAGTCAAAGCGTGATATTGCACAAGCGTTATCTGCCGCAAGCTTTGCTGTAAGTTCAAAGGCAGAACAGATAAAAACTGCTGAAGGAATTGCTGAATCAAGATCGGCAACTCAGGATGCAAGACTTGCCGGCGCAGCGCTAGCTGATTCTTTAATGGACTCTTCTGACAAAGTTGATCAAGAACAAATCGTTCGTGGAATTTCTCTCGTTTCAAATATTTCTATTATCGCTGATTCGTTAGATGAATCTTCGCCGGCGCTTCACGATGTAGTAACACCGGGTGAACCATCAGTGAATCAGATCTTGAAAGTTTCGCCGATGGAACAAGGTGCGAGATTTGGTGCGCGATTAGCAAAACTATTGAAGCCTTTTATCTGGCTTAAGCGCCGTTTTCGCAATTACTTTTAACTCTTAAGCCTAGAAAATCAGGCGAAATTTCTCCCATTTCCAGAGTGGTTGTAGGCTCGTCCTCTGTTAGCAATGCCCCCCTAGCTCAGTCGGTAGAGCGTTTCCATGGTAAGGAAGAGGTCAACGGTTCGATTCCGTTGGGGGGCTCGATTACAATTAATACTATGTGAAAGAAGTTTTTGTTCACTAATCCTTGGCGGGATAGCTCAGCTTGGTAGAGCAAACGGCTCATAATCGTTGTGTCGCCGGTTCAAATCCGGCTTCCGCTACTCGTGAAAAGGCTCGTATTTTCGCAAATTGCGTAGGTTGAAGTAACCTAGCGCTCTTAATTCAAGTCTTTAACCGCAAGAAAAATGAAGGAGCACGACTATGGCAAGCAAGAGCGCGGATGTACGCCCAAAGATCACAATGGCCTGCGTAGAGTGCAAAGAACGTAACTACATCACAAAGAAGAATCGCCGCAACGATCCAGATCGTCTTGAACTAAAGAAGTTCTGCCCACGTTGCAAGCTTTCAACAACACACCGCGAGACTCGCTAATCCGATGTTGAATCCCGACTTAGTCGGGCGCACTTTTACTAGTGCCGATTCTGTAACTGTCACTAAAGAGGCAATTCAAAAATTTGCCGAAGTAATTGGCGAAACAAATTTTGAAATTGCTCCACCAACATTTTCGATTTCCATAACGCTAGAACAATCCCAAAGCTTGCTTCAAGATAGCGGCCTTGATTGGACACGAGTAGTCCACGGGGATCAAAAATTTGAAATCAAAAGACCAATAGTTGCCGGGGATGTTCTCCACTGCTCATCGACCATCGAGAGCGCTCGCAACGTTGCTGGTAACGAAATCGTCACGGTTCGCTCTGATTTAAATTCAGCAACCGAGTTAGTAGTTTCTACCTGGTCAACCCTGGTTGTGCGAGCATGAATAAAATTGAAGTCGGCGCTGAATTTGCCCCAAAGTCTTTTCTAATCAATCGTAAGTTATTAGTTGAATATGCAAATGCCAGTGGCGATCAAAACCCAATTCATCAAGATGAAGCTTTTGCAAAATCTGTTGGATTGCCAGATGTTATTGCGCATGGGATGTTGACGATGGCACTAGCGGGAAAATATCTATCAGATATTTCTGGCAGTCAGAGCGTTCTTGAATTCTCTGCCAAATTTATTAAGCCAGTAGTTGTCCCTGCAGATACCGATGTCGCACTTGTGATTTCTGGCAAAGTAATTGAGATCAACAATGGAATTGCAAAAATTGAGCTCTTGGCTATGTGTAATGAAGTTAAAGTCTTGGGTATGGCAAAAGGTGCGATAAAAATCTGATGAGCGCCCCATTCAAGGTCTATAAGCGAATAGGCGATCTGCGCAAGTTAAGTGCAAAGGATTTCTCGGCAACAATTCTTATTTATGCCGATGGATTTATCGAAGATGCAATAACCTCAATTAATGCCGCAAAGGCGAATTCAACTGATGACATTGCCATCTATCTTTTAATTTCGGGAACTCCAGATCTTTGTGACGTTGCCTCACTGATAGATGAGCGCACTTATGTTGTTCAAATTACTGAAGGTGTGGGTTGGGGCGAGGGTATGAATGCCCTAATAAAATTGGCAAATTCGCCATATGTAATAGTCATGGATTCATCCACAATATTTACCGGTGATGCGATTACTCCTACGATTTCAAAACTATCGACGAAGGAATTTAGTGCAGTTGGTTGGCGAGGTGGCCTGGTCAATGTCGAAGATGACTGGCGCAGTGTTGACGATAAAGGGGTTGGCGAAGTAGATGTCCTATTTAGTTATTTCTTAGGCTTGAACCGAGAACATGCACTTGAAGCCGGTGCATTTAATATCCGTGCAATTTATTATCGCAATGCAGATATGGAATTTGGTCTAAAACTTCGTCAGGCCCAAGGTCGACTCTGGCAGTTAGAACTTCCGTTAAAACAGGAGCGTCATCACGGTTATCACGACACAGATCCAACTTACCGAGATGAACAGTCAAAGAAGAACTACGACCGAATCCTTCAAAGGTTTAGGGGCAAGACCGAAATATTGTCGCCACGCAGGTAACCTTGGCTTATGGCTGCGAATGAGTTAGCGAACTTCACAACGCTTGGCGTTGGGGGACCAGCTACGAGAATTATTCTGGCGAAGAGCGAAGAAGAGTTAATTTCAGCAGTTAAAGCCTGTGATGAATCAAAAGAACCATTACTAATTCTTGGTGGCGGTTCAAATATTTTGGTGAGCGATAAAGGATTTGTTGGCACCGTAATTAAAGTAGAGACCAGCGGGAATTCCTTTGAAATTGATGCCTGCAGTGGTGGAACTCTGACGGTTAGCGCCGGCACCGATTGGGATGAGTTCGTTGCTTTCACAATTGAAAAAGGTCTAGCAAATCTCGAATCACTAAGTGGAATTCCAGGAACTGTTGGCGGCTCTCCAATTCAGAACATTGGCGCATATGGTCACGAAGTTTCCGAAGTAATTGCGCGGGTTCGCACCTTTGATCGCAAGAATCAAGAGGTAAAGACATTTACCGCTAGTCAGTGTGAATTCGGGTATCGAAGTTCTATCTTTAAAAGCGAACCCAATCGATATGTAATTTTGGATGTGACCTTTCAATTACGAATCGGCGAAGAATCTCTGCCAATCGGTTATGCCGAGCTAGCAAAGGAACTTGGAGTTGAAATTGGGACCCGAGTCGCAATTCCAAAGGTTCGAGAGGCAGTCTTGAAATTGCGAGGCGCAAAGGGAATGTTGCTTGGCCATGGAATTAAATCTGCCGGTTCATTCTTTATGAATCCAATTCTTGATAAGAAGATTGCCGATGAATTACCGAGCGATGCTCCTAGATGGCCAATGTCAGATGGCCGAGTAAAGACTTCAGCAGCTTGGTTGATGGAACATGCAGGTGTAAGTAAAGGTGATCAACTAGCCGGTGCGCAGATTTCACCAAAGCATGTTCTTGCACTTTCAAATGCCGGTAATGCAACAGCTAAAGATTTAATTGAATTAGCAAAAAGTGCTCAAGAGAAAGTGCGCGCAAAGTTTGGAATCACTCTGCAAACAGAGGTGCAATTAGTGGGCTTAAGCCTTTAAGCTATTTAGCTTCGCCCAGAAGTTTTGCTACGCGACCAATTCCTTCGACGATATCTTCATCACCAAGTGCATATGAGAAGCGTAGATAACCAGAAGGTCCAAATGCTTCACCAGGCACTGCAGCAACTTCAACTTCATCCAGAATTAGTGTTGCAAGTTCAGCAGAAGTTTGTGGCCGCTTCCCACGGATCTCTTTACCTAAAACACCCTTAACTGATGGATAAACATAGAAAGCACCAGTAGGCGTAGGACAGGTAACTCCAGGAATTTTATTTAGTAGGTCAACGATTAATTTACGCCGACGATTAAATGCAACGCCCATCTCATGCACTGCAGTTAAATCACCCGTAAGAGCAGCGATTGCAGCACGTTGGGAAACATTTGAAACGTTTGAAGTTAAATGTGACTGGAGATTTGTTGCAGCCTTAATTACATCTTTGGGACCAATCATCCAACCAACTCGCCAACCAGTCATTGCATAAGTCTTTGCAACACCATTAATGATCAGAGTTTGATCTGCCAGTCCTGGCACTACAACCGGAAGACTTGGGGCAGTGGCACCGTCGTAAAGTAAGTGTTCGTAAATTTCATCTGAAATTATCCAGATGCCATGTGCGAGCGCCCACTCTCCGATGGCTTTGACCTGTTCGGCAGAATAAACCGAACCAGTTGGATTTGATGGCGAGCAGAACAAGAGGGCTTTGGTCTTTGGGGTTCGTGCTGCTTCAAGTTGGTCAACTGTTACTAAATAGTTCTGTGATTCATCAGCAAAAACTTCTACCGAGATTCCACCAGCAAGCTTGATGCATTCTGGATAAGTGGTCCAGTAAGGAGAGGGCAAAATAACTTCATCGCCTGGATCAATAATTGATGCGAAAGATTGATAAACGGATTGCTTGCCACCATTTGTAACAAGAACTTGGTCTGCAGTAATTACATAATTTGAATCACGAAGTGTTTTCGCAACAATTGCATCACGCAGTTCTGGAAGACCAGGTGTTGGTGTGTAACGATGATTTGCAGGTTTCGCTGCTGCTTCAGCTGCTGCCTTCACAATGTAATCCGGAGTTGGAAAATCTGGTTCACCAGCGCCGAAGCCGATTACCGGGCGGCCAGCGGCTTTAAGTGCTTTGGCCTTTCCATCTACTGCCAATGTGGCCGATTCAGCGATAGCTGCTATCCGGCGAGAAATTCTAGGTTTTGCGCTCATTGATCCCATGGTGCGGAGTATGCCATTCCTCAGTTTTACTAACCGCCCCTCCACGCTCTACACTCCCCGTTCTGGCGCTTGCATTAGGTCATGCTGACGCATGTCTCCTTGACTTAAGTGACGCTCGAAGGGCAGTAGCTCAACTGGCCAGAGTTCCGGTCTCCAAAACCGGCGGTTGGGGGTTCAAGTCCCTCCTGCCCTGCAAGTAGTTGAAGTATTAGTTGATGAAGTTTTACTTAGAACTAGTAATAAATAGGAAAGAGGTAGTGAACGTGGTTGATGAGAAAGATCCATCACACAACACAGACCAGGAATCCCTCGGGTTCTTCGGTCGCATTGGCCTTTTCTATCGCCAAATAGTTTCTGAGCTTCGCAAAGTTGTTTGGCCAACTAAAAATCAACTTACAACTTACACCGCAGTGGTATTGGTATTCGTATCTTTTGTTATCGCCGTTGTTTCAGTTTATGACCTGATTTTGACCAAAGTTGTCTTCTGGGTATTTGGATAAGGAGGGAATCTTATGTCACTTGAAGAGTTAGATAATTTAGATACACCTCCAATTAATACTGTTGACGATTTCGAAGCTGCGCTCACATCTACACCTGTAGCCATTGAAGATGTAGCAGTGGTTCCAGATCAAGTTGAATCAGAAGAAGAGAATGACGAGAACGCCGAATTCCGTCGTGCACTTCGCACCGCACTTGGTGACTGGTATGTAGTTCACTCTTATGCAGGATACGAGAAGAAAGTTAAGGGCAACCTTGCTAACCGTATTACTTCACTAAATATGGAAGATTACATTTTTCAGATTGAAGTTCCTGAAGAAGAAGTAATGGAAATTAAGAATGGTCAACGCAAGCAAGTAAAGCGCAATGTGTTTCCAGGCTATGTCTTGGTTCGCATGGATCTCACTGACGAGTCTTGGTCATGTGTGCGTAACACTCCTGGCGTAACTGGTTTCGTTGGAAATGCGCATCATCCATCTCCACTTACCTTGACTGAAGTTGAAAACATCTTGGCACCACGTCCAGTTAAGAAGTCAGACAAGATTGATATTCGCATGATGGATTTCGAAATCAATGAATCTGTAACTGTTATGGATGGCCCATTTGCAACCCTTCCAGCAACAATCTCCGAAATCATGCCAGAACAGGGCAAGCTAAAAGTTTTGGTTTCAATCTTCGGTCGCGAAACTCCAGTAGAACTTTCATTTAACCAAGTCCAAAAGATTTAAAAAGAAGAGAAAAGGAAGAGAAAAATGGCACCAAAGAAGAAGGTCACAGCACTCATCAAGTTGCAGATCCAGGCTGGCGCAGCAACACCTGCACCACCAGTAGGTCCAGCTCTTGGTCAACATGGTGTGAACATCATGGACTTCGTTAAGGCATACAACGCTGCTACCGAGTCCCAAAAGGGCCAGATCATTCCGGTTGAAATCACCGTATTCGAAGATCGCTCATTCACATTCATCACAAAGACTCCACCAGCATCACGTCTTATCTTGAAAGCTGCTGGCGTTGAAAAGGGTTCACCAATTCCACATAAGACTAAGGTCGCAAACATCACCAAGGCACAGGTTGAAGAGATCGCAAAGATCAAGATGCCAGACTTGAATGCAAATGATCTTGATGCCGCAAGTTTGATTATCGCCGGAACTGCTCGCTCAATGGGTATCACCGTCGGTTAATTAAAAAAAGTAATACCAAAGTAATAAGTGGGAGAACCTCGCTGGTTCGCTAACCACAACTCCGCCTAACAAATCGTTAGTCGAAACTTAAGGAGAAGAAATGAAGCGCAGTAAGAAATATAACGAGGCAGCTGCAAAGGTCGATCAAAAGATTCTTTACACACCTGGACAAGCAGTTAAGTTGGCTAAAGAAACAAGCACAACTAAATACGATGCAACAGTTGAAGTTGCACTACTTCTTGGCGTAGATCCAAAGAAGGCAGATCAAGCAATTCGTTCAACAGTAAACCTGCCACACGGAACCGGTAAGACTGCCCGCGTTCTTGTATTCGCAGGTGGCGAGCGCGCAGATGAAGCACGCGCTGCTGGCGCTGACATTGTCGGTGCAGATGAATTAATCGAAGAAGTTTCAAAGGGTCGTCTTGATTACGACGCTGTTGTTTCAACACCAGAACTTATGGGTAAGGTCGGTCGTCTTGGAAAGGTTCTTGGACCTCGCGGTTTAATGCCAAACCCAAAGACCGGAACAGTTACAACTAACGTTGCTAAAGCTGTTAACGATATCAAGGGTGGAAAGATTGAATTCCGCGTTGATAAGAATTCAAACCTTCACTACATAATTGGAAAGACATCTTTCACTGCAGAGCAACTGGCTGATAACTACGCAGCAGCTCTTGAAGAAGTTATGCGCGCAAAGCCAAACTCTTCAAAGGGACGTTTCGTTCGTAAGGCCACAATTTCGACAACGATGGGACCTGGAATTCAGGTTGACCCAACGATCTCACGCGATGGCGGAGATAACGTTCAGGCTTAATCTCCAAAAAACAGCCCGAAATCTAGTTTTGACTGGGGTAGGCCTAATCGCTTACCCTAGGCAAGTTGTTACAAGTTAGTAACAGTAAAAGCAAGACCCGTACCAAAGACTGCAGGTCCTTTTAGTAAAAAAACTAAGAGGTTAATTGTTGAAAAACAGCCAGCATAGGTGCCCACGTAACCTCGTGCGCATTTATGCGACGGGGTTTTTTGATTTTAGAGCGAAAGGAAGCCAAATGGCTCGCCCAGATAAAGCAGCAGCTGTTGCAGAACTGACGGAAGATTTCCGCTCAGCAAATGCAACTGTGCTAACTGAATATCGTGGTCTCTCTGTTACATCAATGAAGGAACTTCGCCGTGCACTTGGTAGCGATACTAAGTACTCAGTAGTGAAGAACACTCTTACCAAGATCGCAGCAAAAGATGCAGGAGTAGATATCGATCCATCTCTACTTGCTGGTCCATCAGCTGTCGCATTTATTAAGGGTGATCCAATTGATGCCGCAAAGAGCCTAAAGAACTTCTCAAAAGAAAATCCATTCCTTGTTATCAAGGGTGGAATCTTTGAAGGCAAATCTGTAACTGTTGCAGAAATTATGAAGCTAGCTGACCTTGAATCTCGTGAGGTTCTATTGGCCAAGCTTGCTGGTGCAATGAAGGGTTCACTTGCCAAGGCAATTCGTACCATCGATGCACTTCGCGCAAAGAAGGAAGCATCAGAAGGCGTCCAAGCTGTTGCAGAAGTTAAGGTGGCAGAGGTTCCAGCTGTAGCTGAAACAGAAGTCAGCGCAACGGTTGAAACTTCAGATGCGCCAGTCGAAGTAGTGGCTGAAGCAACTCCAGAAACCCCAGAAGCTTAAAAACAATCCCTAAGAATCCCTAAGAATCCAAGAAAAGGAATATAAAAATGGCAAAGCTAACTTCAGATGATCTATTAGCTCAATTCAAGGAAATGACTCTTGTTGAACTTTCAGATTTCGTAAAGGCATTTGAAACAGAGTTCGATGTAACAGCAGCAGCACCAGTTGCAGTTGCAGCAGCAGGCGGAGCAGCCGGCGGCGCAGCAGCAGCAAGTGATCAAGATGAGTTCTCACTTATCCTTGAAGATGCTGGTTCACAGAAGATTGCAGTTATCAAGGAAGTTCGTAACATCAACTCAAGCCTGGGCCTAAAGGAAGCCAAGGACTTGGTAGATGGAACACCAGCTACTTTGATCGAAAAGGGAACAAAAGAAGCTGTTGATAAGGCGAAGACAGCTCTTGAAGCTGCTGGCGCAAAGGTCACAGTTAAGTAATCCCAGCTCGAACTTACGCACAAGCGTTAGAAAAAGGGACCCCAATGGGGTCCCTTTTTTCGTATCTAGGTGTATAAGGCCAGTTGGACAGATACCCGCTTGATTCGATACTCTCGCCCTTCGCAAATTTTAAAAACCCAGTGGTCAGGCATATAGCGGCTGAGACCTGGCGGTAGCCGTGCGTTTACATCTGGAGGAATTTTGGCCGCATCGAAGTCAAAGTCATTTGCACCTGCTCGCGTTTCATTCGCAAAAATTCGTGAACCACTCGAAGTACCAAACCTTTTATCACTACAGCTAGACAGTGTTGATTGGTTACTCGGTAATGATTCGTGGCGTTCTCGTCTTGTTGTTGCTGAAAAGGCCGGTCGTGGTGAAGTACCAAAGACATCAGGATTAGAAGAAATCTTTGAAGAGATTTCTCCAATCGAAGATTTCCAAGGAACGATGAGTCTCTCATTTAGAGACCACCGCTTCGAACCACCTAAGTATTCCGTCGCTGAATGTAAAGAGCGCGACATTACTTACTCTGCACCGCTATTCGTAACAGCAGAATTCACCAACAACATTACTGGTGAAATTAAGTCTCAGACAGTTTTCATGGGCGACTTCCCACTGATGACACCACGCGGAACTTTCGTAATTAACGGAACCGAGCGCGTTGTTGTTTCACAGATTGTTCGTTCACCTGGTGTTTATTTTGAACGCACAATTGAGAAGAGTTCAGATAAAGATATTTTGACTGCGAAGATTATTCCAAGCCGTGGTGCTTGGTTGGAATTCGAAGTTGATAAGAAGGATCTAGTTGGCGTACGTATCGATCGTAAGCGTAAGCAATCAGTAACAATTTTCTTGAAGGCACTTGGTTGGTCAGAGGAGCAAATCCTTGAACAATTCGGTGAATTCGAATCTATTCGCGCAACTCTTGAAAAAGATAACGTGAACACTCAAGACGAAGCTCTGCTTGATATTTATCGCAAGCTACGTCCAGGTGAGCCACCAACAAAGGAAGCTGCACAAGGACTTATCGAGAACTTGTACTTCAATCCAAAGCGTTATGACCTGGCAAAGGTTGGTCGCTTCAAGGTCAACAAGAAGCTTGGTTTAGAGCTTGAACTTTCAAAGGGCTTACTAAACATTGAAGATATCGTTGCAACAATTCGCTACTTAGTTTCTCTCCATAACGGCGATGCGCTTATGGAATATGGCAAGCAAGTTCGTGTTGAAACTGACGATATTGATCACTTCGGTAACCGCCGCCTTCGCACAGTTGGTGAATTGATTCAGAACCAAGTCCGTACTGGTCTTTCACGTATGGAACGTGTTGTTCGCGAACGTATGACAACACAAGATGTTGAAGCAATTACTCCACAGACTCTGATCAACATCCGTCCGGTTGTTGCATCAATCAAGGAGTTCTTCGGAACATCTCAACTTTCACAATTTATGGACCAGACAAATCCACTCTCTGGAATGACACACAAGCGTCGTCTTTCAGCACTTGGACCCGGAGGTCTTTCTCGTGAACGCGCAGGCTTCGAAGTTCGTGACGTTCACCCATCTCACTACGGACGTATGTGTCCAATTGAAACTCCTGAAGGTCCAAACATCGGACTTATCGGATCACTTGCAACATATGCTCGTGTAACTCCATTTGGATTTATCGAAACTCCTTACCGCAAAGTTCTAAAGGGTAAGGTCACAGATCAAATTGATTACTTAACTGCAGATGAAGAAGATGAGCATGTAATTGCGCAAGCAAACGCACCGCTAACTTCAGATTCACACTTTGCAGAACCACGTGTTCTTGTTCGTCGTCGTGGTGGCGAAGTTGAATTCATTCACGCAGATGAAGTTGATTACATGGACGTTTCACCACGTCAGATGGTTTCTGTTGCAACTGCAATGATTCCATTCCTTGAGCACGACGATGCGAACCGCGCATTGATGGGTTCAAACATGATGCGTCAAGCAGTTCCACTAATTCGCGCAGAAGCACCATTCGTGGGAACTGGTATGGAATTCCGCGCAGCTGTTGATGCTGGCGATGTTCTACTAGCTCGCAACTCAGGTGTTGTCACTGAAGTAAGTGCGGACGAAGTTACTGTCATGAATGATGATGGAACAACTGAGCATTACTTCCTAGAGAAGTTCACACGTTCTAACCAAGGAACTAGCCGCAATCAGAAAGTGATTGTTGCGCAAGGCAACCGTATTGAAACTGGCCAAGTTATTGCTGATGGACCATCGACCGAAAAGGGCGAAATGGCACTCGGTAAGAACTTGCTCGTGGCATTTATGTCATGGGAAGGTCACAACTACGAGGATGCAATTATTCTTTCGCAACGTCTCGTTCAAGATGACGTACTAACTTCAATTCACATTGAAGAGTATGAAGTCGATGCTCGCGACACCAAGCTCGGACCTGAGGAAATCACTCGTGATATTCCTAACGTGAGCGAAGAAGTTCTTGCAGATCTAGATGATCGCGGAATTATTCGGATCGGTGCCGAAGTTGTTCCTGGCGACATTCTTGTCGGAAAGGTAACTCCTAAGGGCGAAACCGAACTCACACCAGAAGAGCGTCTGCTCCGTGCAATCTTCGGTGAGAAGGCTCGTGAAGTTCGCGATACCTCACTAAAAGTTCCACACGGTGAATCTGGAAAAGTTATTGATGTTCGCATCCAATCTGCAGAAGATGGATATGAACTTCCTGCCGGTGTAAACCAAATCGTTCGCGTATTTGTTGCGCAGAAGCGAAAGATTCAAGACGGTGACAAGCTTGCTGGTCGCCACGGTAACAAGGGTGTTATCTCAAAGATTCTTCCAGTAGAAGATATGCCATTCCTTGAAGATGGAACTCCTGTTGATGTTGTCTTGAACCCACTTGGTGTTCCTGGTCGTATGAACGTCGGTCAGATTCTAGAAACTCACTTAGGTTGGGTTGCTAAATCTGGTTGGAAGTTAGAGGGCAACGAGCCATGGCAGAAGGATCT
>JBILDT010000019.1:0-12437 GCA_044352485.1 Candidatus Nanopelagicaceae bacterium | reverse complement strand
ATCTTCAGATGATTTATTAGAGATACCCAAGGGTGCGATAAGAATTGCGATACCTGAGGATATCGTTGCGTTAAGAGCCAAGAGTGTTGAAGAGGCGATGGCCGAGCGCTTGCGCGTAAGAACAGAATTTCTCACTGCGTTCAATAATGGTTATAGGGTTATTGGTTTTTCAAGTGCTCATGGTTATATTCTTTCCAGCGTTGAGAGTAGGAACTAGTGAAGATAGTCGAATACGAACTTCGGAGAATTTACTTGCCTCTTGTCCGGCCATTTAGAACTTCATTTACTACTCAAACTGACCGTGAAGTCTTATTGATAAAAGTTACTACCGAAGATGGGATTGTTGGCTGGTCTGAATGCGTAGCGATGTCTGCTCCCCTTTATTCGCCTGAATACATTTCGGGTTGTTTAGAAACTATGCGAGAGTTCTTGATACCTGCGCTCAATAAAGCTGGTGATATTCAAGCCGAGAGCGTTGCTTCTCATCTAAAGCCTTTCCTTGGTGCTCAAATGGCTAAAGCTGCCCTAGAAACCGCTCTTCTCGATGCTCAGTTGAAAACCTCTGGTATTTCACTTGCAACCTACCTTGGCGCAAATAAAACAAAGGTTCCCTGCGGAGTCTCGGTTGGAATTGCACCATCCATTGAAGCGCTAGTTGATGAAGTTACTTCTTATGTAGAAGCGGGCTACAAAAGAATTAAATTGAAGATTGAGCCTGGCTGGGATGTCGAACCAGTAAGAAGGATTCGAGAACTTTTCCCTGATAAACCTCTTCAAGTAGATGCAAATCAAGCCTATTCAAGAAGTGATTCAAAGCTTTTAAAGCGGTTAGATGAATTTGATTTACTACTGATCGAACAACCATTAGATGAACATGACATTCTGGGCCACGCGCAGTTAGCAAAAGTTATGTCAACGCCAATTTGTTTGGATGAATCAATCATCTCCCTTTCATCAGCTCAAGATGCTCTCGAATTAAAAGCTACCTCAATAATTAACATAAAACCTGGACGAGTTGGCGGATATCTAGAGTCAGTTAAAATCCATGACTACTGTGTAGCCAGATCGATACCAGTATGGTGTGGTGGAATGCTCGAGACCGGCATCGGCCGCTCAGCAAATCTTGCCTTAGCCGCCCTTCCTGGATTTACCTTACCTGGTGACACTTCAGCATCATCGAGATTTTTCAAGCAGGACATCACAACACCATTCGAAATGGTAGATGGTTACATTGATGTTCCGGATGGTATCGGAATCGGCGTTGTTCCAGATATTGAATTCATGGAATCAATAACAAGATTGGTTGAAACAATTACTAACTAAGAGGATTTAAAATTGGGTTTAAGTAATTAACCCATCACAGTTCCGGTGTTATCTGCATTGAATAACCGCTTACGTGAAAAAGCTCCTAGGCTTATCTCATTGCCTGTGCGTTCTGCGCGAACCTTCACCGGGTCTACATCGTGATCTCGGCCCGCTCTGACTCCATCAATCAACTCTGTCATTAGCTTTCCAACCATCGGGGCATTCTTAAATTGATTTCCACTTGTACCTATGGCCACAAAGAATCCATCAAGTTCAGTTCGGTCATAAATTGGCGTCCAGTCCGCTGCTACGTCATAGATACCAGCAATACCAGATGGCGAATTTGGAATCTTTAACGCAGGAAATCTGCGTGCTGCCCGAGTTACTTGGGCTTCAAATAACTCTTTAGTTCTATTTAGATTTACTGCTTCAACATCATCCACCCAGTCAAGGCGATCGCACTCGGGTTCTGTTCCACCAATCAGTGTTGATCCAGTTGGCGTAGATCTCATGTAAGTCCCAAGATCTAAATCGCCGACTATGGGCCCGGGGATTAGATTCATTGGGTTATTTATCTGATGAACTTCCTGCCGCATTGGTCTTACCGAGATTGTAAAATCCTGCCCAACGCCAGCAAGTTCGTTGATGCGATTAGACCAAGGCCCACCTGCATTTATGACTATATCTGCCAGAATCTTTTCATTACCATCGACTTCAACGCCAATAACTTTATTTCCCTCTTTAAGAATGGCTGTGACTTTGCTTTTAAAACGAAATTTCACTCCTGCACTGATTGCAGCCTGAGCTAAATTCTCTGTAGCTAGTAATGGATCATCTATATAGCCGCCGTTAGGTGTGAAAATCGCACCGAGTGGCTCTTTGGCATCTTCCCAAAATGCATCATCAGATAATTTCTTCGGTGGCCAATATTTACCCACATCAATTCCAGCAACATTCTTAGACAAATCTGCTGAATTCCAAACTTCGTATGGGATTCCAACTGATTCAAATAGTTGAGAAGTTTTTTCACCTGAAATAACAGGTGCATCCAACATAACAACACCGACATCTATCATCTTTGAATAGCGCTCTTGTTTTTTACCAAGATGCCCAGGCCAGGTTTTCCAGCAATGAAATGACTCCCAAGCAAGGGCAACAGCGTCGAAGGTTGAATAATTAAAACGAACTACGGCACTTGAAGCACTTGTGGATCCTTGTCCTGGGCCCTGTGCTTTATCTACTGCAATAACTTCATAACCTTTAGAGGCCATTTCATAAGCAATTGAGCAGCCAATTACGCCGGCTCCGATGATTATTGCTCTGGTCATCCAGGAATTTTAACTCTCATTCCGATGGGGTGGAGATGGTGGCGGGTGAAGGATTTGAACCTTCGAAGGCAGAGCCGGGGGATTTACAGTCCCCTCCCATTGGCCGCTCGGGCAACCCGCCAGGGTTATTTACGGCTTGCGTAGATTACCTTATTAAGCAGAGCACTTACTAATCCCTAATTCGGGCTCCATTTTTGCGAACTTCGGCGATATTGGTTGCACCTGATAGCGCCATTCCATTTTCAAATTCTCTGCGCATAATTTCAATAACTTGCTCTACCCCGGCTTCACCATTGGCCATAGCGCCATACAGATAGGCACGACCGATGAATACTGCCTTTGCACCAAGTGCAATCGCACCAAGTGCATCAAGGCCAGACATGATTCCACCATCAATATAGATTTCAACTTTGTTTCCGACAGCTTTTACAACTTCTGGAAGTATTTCAAGTGGCACTTGGCCGCGATCAAATTGTCGACCACCATGATTAGAAAGAATAATTCCTTGAACTCCAAGTTTTGCAATGGCCTTTGCATCTTCAACGCTTTGAACGCCCTTAACAATAATAGGGCCCTTCCAGACTGAACGCAGCCAGGTAATTTCTTTCATGGTTGTGGATGGATCAAAAATTAAGCCACCAAGTTCTGATAAAGGTTTATCCCATCCTCGAAAGGCAGCAAATTCTAATTTGCCAGTTGTAAATAAATTTAACCACCAAATTGGTTTTCGAGCGATTGCAAAGACGGTATTAATTCTAATTTTAGGAGGAACTGTTAAGCCGTTGCGGTTATCGCGATAACGAAGACCAGGAACTGGAGTATCAACGGTTAGAACCAGCGCTTCAAAACCATTATCTTTTGCCTGCTTAATTACCGCCAAACTATCGCTGCGGTTTTTCATTATATAAAGTTGGAACCAGCGTCTTGAATTTGGAACTGCTTCTGCTAGTTCAGCTGGTGAAGTTGTTCCCATGGTTGATAAGGCATAAATTAAATTCTTCTTGCTAGCAACGTTTGCTACAGCTGGCTCGCCAACATGGTGCATTAGTCGGGTGTATCCGGTAGGCGCAAAGCAGATTGGGATATCGACTGTCTTGCCTAAGATCTTTTCAGATGTATCAATCTTGGATACATCGCGCATAACCCGCGTGCTAAATTCGATTCTAGTGAATGCATTTCGGGTTCTGGCATATGCAATTTCATCAACTGCGCCACCCTCGACATAATCAAATACCACTTCAGGGGTTCGCTCTTTTGCTATTTGCGCTATATCTTCGATGGTTTGTGCCCGAAGTAATCTGCCTTTGTATGGATTTAACGAAGGAAGAGACCAATCAATCAACGACCAAAAATATGGGAGGCCCGGGAATTTACGAGTGCTCCGAATCATGAGCACAATTTACCCTACAATTGCACACAGTAGAATATGTAAATTCTAGAAAATCGTTCATAAGTAAAGGGGTCTTAAATTGGCTGATTCAAGTTTCGATATTGTCTCTGAAGTAGATCATATGGAAGTAGATAATGCTTTCAACCAAGCAGACCGTGAAATTGCAACACGTTTTGACTTCAAGAATACGGATAGCAAGATTGAAAAATCTGGAGAGAAATTTCTAATTGAAGGGCAGTCTGAAGAGAAGGCGAAAGCCGTTCTAGAAGTTTTTAAGGACAAGTTGATCAAGCGCCAGGTGTCTTTGAAACATCTGGAATCCACTGACCCAGAACTAAGTGGAAAGATTTATAAGATTACCTGCACACTTAAAGAGGGTATCTCTACCGAGAATGCTAAGAAGTTGGCAAAGATAATTCGAGATGAAGGTCCAAAATCTGTAAAGACTCAGATTCAGGGCGAAACACTTCGGGTTACCAGTAAATCGCGTGATGATCTACAAGACACAATGGCACTTGTAAAAGAGCAGAAGTTGGATTTCGCAGTTCAATTTACGAATTATCGTTAATTCGTGAATAAAACTCGTCTTGGTTTTATCTACGGATTCTCCTCTTACACGCTATGGGGATTATTCCCGCTTTATTGGCCGCTGCTTCAACCAGCTACATCTCTGGAAATGGTTTCCCATCGATCAGTCTGGTCTTTAGTTTTCTGTGTAATTGCACTTGCGATAGCACACCAACTTAGATCTACTTTTGCCTTGATGCTCTCCCCCGGGGTTTTCTGGAAATTTACCTTGGCCTCTGCTTTTATCTCCGTTAATTGGCTTACCTACATCTGGGCGGTAAACAATGAGCAGATTGTCGAAGCATCGCTTGGCTATTACATGCAGCCAATTCTTCTGGTTCTAATGGGAATTCTGGCCTTCAAAGAAACAATGCGGAAGATTCAATGGGTTGCTTTTATTGTCGCGACTATTGGTGTAATCATCCTAACTCTTGACTATGGGCGTCCTCCTTGGATCTCTTTTGCACTAGCGTTTTCCTGGAGTTCTTACAGTTTTATGAAGAAAAAGATTAACCTAGGATCGCTGCAGGGACTTGCTATTGAGACTCTTATTTCATCGGTTTTCTACGGCAGCTATTTAATCTGGCTTGGCGAACGTGGTGAAGGTCAATTTGGAAATGGTGTGGGGCTTACTGCTCTATTGATAGGTGCAGGTGTTGTTACTGCAGTTCCGCTACTTCTATTCAATGGTGCTACTACCAGAATTCCATTCACGATGATTGGGCTGCTGCAATATTTAACACCAACAATTCAGTTTATGCTTGCGGTGTTCTTGCGCCACGAACCAATGCCTGCAGGAAGATGGATCGGCTTTGTGTTTATCTGGGTTGCTCTAGTAGCTCTTGGTTATGACTTGATTAAATCAGGAAGTACGCGAGATAACCGCTTGGCTCAGCCCGACTAGTGCGGCTTTAGCTGGTCCTTCTGGAAGTATCTCTAAATGTTTCTGAGCAGATTTGCCATAACCAGCAACTAATTCTCGTGATTTAGTTAGTGCGCTGTGGCTTCGAAGCGTCAATATGGTTTTTTGGACGATGGTTTCATCGGTAATTGGTGCCGACAAAATCTTCTTTAATTCAGCATCTGCTGGGTCTTTTGATTCCAGAATAAATAAAGTAACAAGTGTTGGAACACCCTCGCGAAGATCTGTTCCGGGCGTTTTGCCTGATTCCTTTGAATCACTCGCAATATCGATGATGTCATCTGCCAGCTGAAAAACAGTCCCAATTTCTTCGCCAAATTTTGTTAAGGCATCCATAATCTTTTCATCGGCCCCAGAAATCATGGCGCCATATCGTGCACTAGCTGAGATCAGAGAGGCAGTTTTATCGGACACGACACTTAAGTAATGCTCTAAGGCCGTTTTATTCGTGCTAGAACCTTGGGTCTCCATAATTTGACCAATAACTAATCTTTCAAATGTGAGTGCTTGTAGACGCACTGCCTCTGGGCCAAGGTCGGCCAAGAGCTGAGAAGTCTTTGCAAATAGATAATCGCCAGTAAGAATCGCAACTGTGTTGTTCCAGCGATTGTTTGCGCTTTCAACGCCTCGACGAAGCGGCGCTTCATCCATGACATCATCGTGATAAAGCGTTCCCAGATGTGTTAATTCACAGACAACCGCGGCTTCGATAATCCCATGTGCCTTTGGATCTCCGAAGTGAGATGCAATTAAGGTTAGGAGTGGGCGTAGTCGTTTTCCGCCAGCATCAACCAAGTGCCTTGAAGTTTCAATTACTAATGGATATTTACCCTCAATAGATCCACGCAATAGCACCTCAACTTCAGCCATAGAAGCAAGGAGATCCTTTTCAAGCTTCGGATCAATATCCGGAATTCCGATTTTTACCATTAGCGTAAGAAGTAAGCGAAGTCTTGCGCGATATCAAAGAGAAGCGAAGGTGCTATTCCGAGAGCAATAGTAAATATTGCACTAATTGAAATTGAAATTCTTGTAAGAATTGAAGGAATAACAACCGAGATTGAATCATTAGTTGCATCAGTAAAGAAGAGCATCAAGATGACTCGCAGGTAGAAGAAAACAGCGATTGCGCTAGAAAGAACTCCGACTACGACCAGCGTGATATTTCCAGATTCATAAGCTGCTGAGAAGATTGAGAATTTACCGACAAAGCCGCTAGTAAGAGGAATTCCGGCAAAGCTCAATAAGAATAGTGAGAATACGGAGGCGACTAATGGAGATTTCTTCCCGAGGCCAACCCATCGATTCACATCACTCACTTCACCAGCAGAATCTCGAACCATAGTAATGATTGCAAATGCGCCAATTGTGGCGACACCATATGCAAAGAGATAGAAGAGCGATGCGCTGAGTGCGTTCTCACTTAGCGACACAATCGCGGTGAGAACAAAGCCAGCATGTGCAATTGAAGAATATGCCAACATCCGCTTCATATCTCGCTGTGAGATGGCAGCTAAAGATCCAACAATCATCGTGATTACTGAAATCACTGCAATAAATGGTTTCCAACTTGTTTGCGCGGCATCTAAACCTAGGTAGAAAATTCTTAAAGTAGCACCGAAGGCCGCAGCTTTTGTTGCCGCTGCCATGAATCCAGTAATTGGCGTTGGCGCTCCTTGATAAACATCTGGCTTCCACGAATGAAATGGAACTGCGCCAACTTTAAATAGAAGTCCAACCGAGAGGAAAATGATTCCAAGTAGCAAGAACACATCGTTTCCAGTGTTCCCGCGAATCGCATCTGTTAGGCCATTTAACGAGATAGTTCCAGAATAACCGTAGAGAAGTGCGGCACCAAAAAGGAAGAATGCTGATGAATATGCACCTAGCAAGAAGTATTTAAGCGCTGCTTCCTGTGAGAGCAATCTGCGACGGCGGGATAAGCCGGCCATTAAATAAAGTGGAAGTGAGAGAACTTCTAAAGCCACAAAGAGAGTTATGTAATCTGTTGCAACCGGAAATAACATCATTCCAGCAACTGCGAACATAGTGAGTGGAAATACTTCGGTCTGTTGTTTGCCCGCTTGGATAGCCGCAGCTTCTTCTGCCGATCCAGGTAGCGCAGATGCTTGAGGGGCGAAATTATCTTGGTCTGCGATTACTAAGATTCCCAGGAATGCAAAAATTAATATTGCCCCCTGCAGAAACATTCCTGCCCCATCGACCGAGACAGATGTAACTGCAGCGATTGATGAACCATCATTTCTTACGCGAACAAGTTGATTGAATGAGATTACGATTGCTGCGAGCGAGATGACTAGTTGCAATCTAGCGCGCCAGGCTGGCTTCGCGAATGCTTCAATCAAAACACCGATTAAGGCTCCCCCAAGAATAATCATGATGGGTGCAAGTAGTGCGTAATCTAAATTAGGTGCAGATAACATTTACTTCACCACCTTTGCTACTGGATCGCTTACCCCGGCATTAGTCATAATTGTCTGAGTGGTTGGATTAATTACTTCTAGCGCTGGTTTTGGATAAAAACCAAGTAGAACCAGAATCGCAATAACTGGAGCGATTGCAATTTTCTCTCGAAGGTTTAAATCTGATATCCCTGCACTTGAAGCAGGAGTTTCACCATGGATTGCGCGCTGAACAGCTAGTAGAACATAAAGTGCGGCGAGGATAATTCCAAGCGTTCCAAGAATTGCTGCTACTGGATACTTGGCAAAAGCGCCGAGAAGAACTAAAAATTCACTAACAAAGCTTGATAACCCTGGAAGCGCTAGTGCGGAAAGTCCAGCTATAAAGAAGGACCAAGCAAGGACTGGTGCTACTCGTTGCAAACCACCAAAGTCTGCAATCTGCGAAGACCCACGACGCTTAATCATCCATCCTGCTGTCAGGAATAGCGCTGCAGTTCCGAATCCATGATTGACCATGTAGAAAATTGCGCCGGTTAAGCTCTGCGAAGTTAGCGCAAAAATTCCCAGTGTTATAAAGCCAAAGTGCGAGATGGAAGTAAATGCAATTAGCGAATTTATATCTTTCTGGCCAATTGCTAAGAAGGCACCATAAAGAATTGAAATTACGGCCAAGGTAATAATCGCTGGTGTAAAAGTCTTTGTTGCATCAGGGAAGAAACTCATGCAGAAGCGGATCATTCCGTAAGTTCCAACTTTGTCGAGAACACCAAGTAGTAACGTTGAAGTTCCCGCTGTTGCAGACTTTGCAGCAGTTGGAAGCCAGGTATGAAATGGCCAGAGTGGTGCCTTAATTGCGAAGGCGATAAAGAATCCTAGGAAGAGCCAATTCTGAGTGGTCGAATCAATGCTCAACTGTGACAGTCTGGCGATATCGAAGGTTGCGCCACCTTGGTTGACCGAAATAACATAAAGACCAATAACTGCAGCCAACATCAGCAATCCACCGAAGAGGCTGTAGAGCAAGAACTTCATGGCCGCTGCCGCGCGTTCACCAGAACCATAGCCACCGATAAGGAAGTAAACCGGCAGAAGCATGGCTTCAAAGATTACATAGAAGAGGAATACATCGGTGGCTGAGAAAACCCCGATCATCATGGTTTCAAGAATCAATAGCAGAATGTAGAAAACCTTCACATTCCAACGACCATTCTCGGATTCGTTCCAGCCCGCAAGAAAAACTACTGGAACCAAGATTGTTGTCATCAAGATAAGCACAAGAGCCATGCCATCAATACCGACTGCATAATTAACATTGAATGCCGAAATCCAAGTGCGGACTTCGGTAAATTGCATTGCGCTGTTATTTCGATCAAAACTTAGCGCCATAACAATTGAAACAAGAGTCACTAATAAGGAGAAGGCAAGTGCTACTTGCTTAACCAACTTGGCATTGCTGGCTGGTAAAAATCCAACCACTAAAGCACCAAACAATGGAAGCAGTAGTAAAGATGTCAAGATGCTCATAGCGTCACCATCCAAACTGCTGCAATCAAGGCAATTACGCCTAGAACCATAATTAAGGCATAACTTCGGACATATCCATTCTGGACATTTCGCAGATTCGATGCAGAAATTTGAACCACCCAACCAACTGATCGAACTAAACCATCAACAACTTTGTAATCAGTATTTACGAGTCCGGCAGTCAACTTCTGTCCTGGGCGCATAAATACCGCTTCGTTAAAGGAATCTTGGTAAAGATCTTTACGCGCAGCTTTAGTAATTCCTAAAACATTTTCAGGTGCAACAACTGGAACTGTCCGGTATTTGAGAACTGCAATCGCAACACCAATTGCAACCACTGTCAGCGCCATTATTGAAACGACGATTGGAGGTAACAGATGCTCAGAATGATATTCTTGATTTTCGTTTACAACGGGTTGAAGCCAATTGACTAGGGCGCTTCCAGAGTTAAGTAGGAACCCAGATGCAACTGATCCAACTGCCAGAGCTGCCATCGGAGCCCACATTAAGAATGGTGACTCATGTGGATGAGCTTTTTCATCCCAGCGCTTGGTTCCGGCAAATGTTAAAACCATTACCCGCGTCATATAGAAGGCAGTTATCCCAGCTCCAAGAAGTGTGATGCTTCCAAGAAGTATTCCTTGAATTCCGCCGGAATCAAATGCAGTTTCAATAATTTTATCTTTTGAATAGAAGCCAGCGAATGGTGGGACCCCAAGAATTGCTAAATAACCAAGCCCAAATGTTGCGGCAGTGATTGGCATAACTTTTCGAAGAGCGCCATAACGTCGCATATTTACTTCATCATTCATGCCATGCATTACTGAACCGGCGCCAAGGAACATGCCAGCTTTGAAGAAACCGTGGGTGATCAAGTGCATGATTGCGAATGCATATCCAATTGGACCAAGTCCAGTAGCAAGAATCATGTAGCCAATCTGTGACATTGTCGAAGCTGCTAGCGCCTTTTTAATATCGTCTTTAGCAGTTCCGATAAGTGCACCAAACAAAAGTGTTATTGCGCCAACAATGACAACCATCAATTGAGCAGTTGGTGAAGCATTGAAAATGAAGTTAGAGCGAGTTATCAGATATACGCCTGCGGTAACCATGGTCGCGGCGTGGATAAGTGCAGAAACTGGAGTTGGTCCAGCCATTGCATCGCCAAGCCATGATTGAAGTGGGAACTGCGCCGATTTACCGGCGGCTGCTAGCAAGAGCATTGCACCGATCGCGGTAAGTGCGCCGGCAGATGCACCAGATGCACCTTCCTTAACACCAGCAAAAGTTACAGTTCCAAATTGCGTAAATGCAATCATAATTGCGAGTGAAAGACCAACATCGCCAACTCGGTTCGCAACAAATGCCTTCTTTGCCGCGGTTGCATATGCCGGTTTCTCATTCCAGAAACCAATCAAGAGATAGGAAGCAAGGCCTACGCCTTCCCAACCTACATAAAGATTTAGATATGAATCGCCCAATACAAGAAGCAACATCGCTGCGATGAAGAGATTTAAGTAGGCAAAGAATCGACGGCGATCACGATCGTGGGACATATATGCGATTGAATAGATATGAATAAGGGTTCCGACGCCTGAAATTAGCAGCACAAAACAGATAGAAAGTTGGTCTAGAAGTAGCCCAGCATCAACCTGCAAAGAGCCAACTGAAATCCATTCAAAAAGTTTCTGGGTAGCAGCGCGGGCTTCGCCTTCGCGGCCTTGCATTGCAAAAAATTCAATTACACCAATAACAAAGACTGATGCTGAAACTAACGTCGCAAAGATATGTCCCCACTTATCGGCTTTCCGGCCTAGTAGAAGCAGCAAGCCAGAGCTAAATAGTGGAAGGGCGATGAAATAAACTAAATTTGTGCTTATAGTCATTAGCGCTTCAACAAACTAGCATCATCAACAGATGCTGATCGACGAGAGCGATATATCGCAACGATAATCGCGAGACCAACTACAACTTCGCAAGCCGCAACAACCATAGTAAAGAATGAAGTGACCTGACCGGCAAGATTTCCATGAATTCTTGAGAAGGTTACAAAGGCTAAATTCGCAGCATTTAGCATTAATTCAATACACATAAATACTACGATCGCATTTCTGCGAACTACTACTCCAATTGCACCAATAGTAAAGAGGATTGCAGAAAGATAAATATAATTTGAGATATCCAATTAATCTTCCTCCTCTTTCTTAACTTCAAGTTCGAACGGTTTCGAGGACAACATGTCGCCTCTGGCCTCAAGGGTCGCTGAAATCGAAGAGGGAGCTGGTGAACCATCGGGCAGAAGAGCAGGAACATCAACCGCATTGTGAAGTGCATAAACTCCTGAACTTGGAAGTCCGGCAGCAGTCGCAATTGATTCACCACGGAATCTGGCGATTGATTGGTCGCGTTGTGCAGTGCGGGATTTAGCTGGGTTGCTGTGTGCGAGAACCATTGCGCCAACGGCGGCAGTAATCAACAGCGCAGAAACTACTTCAAAGGCCCAGACATAATTAGTAAACAACTCACGTGCAATACCTTGAACATTGCCTTCTGAATTTGCGCCTCTTAAACCAACTGCTTCAACACCGAGATTTGCGCGGGCTATTAATGAAACCAGCAATCCACTTAGCCCAATTGCAGCTGTAATTGCGAGGGGCCGCTGGCCACGAATATTCTCGACTAGTGAATCTGAAGAATCAACGCCAACTAGCATCAGAATAAATAAGAACAACATCATTACAGCACCGGTGTAAACAATTATCTGAACAATTCCAAGGAAGAGTGCATCTTGAGCGATATAAAAAATTGCCAAGGTAACCATGACCCAAGCCAAGAGCAGAGCCGAGTGAACCGCTTTCTTTACAAAGAGCATTCCAAGAGCAGCGATCACAGCAAGTGGTGCAAGTATCCAGAAGAGAATTGCTTCAGGGGCAAGGGTTTGTCCTACTTCAATTGCGAAGCTATCCATTAGATCC
>JBILDT010000121.1:0-3617 GCA_044352485.1 Candidatus Nanopelagicaceae bacterium | reverse complement strand
GGTTCATCCAAGAACGGTGCATCTTTTGCTGCTGCGGCGAACTTAGAGGAGAACTCACCAAAAACTAGGTGCTGTGATTTCTTTTCAATTAAACCAAATGTTGCAATATCCCAGAATGCAGTTGAACCACCGTTACCTAAAACAACTTCATAACCTTCGGGCAGATTAAATAGTGATGTAAGTCCAGTGCGAACTCGGTTTACAACGTTCTTGACTGGCTTCTGGCGATGCGATGTTCCTAGAATTGAACTCCCGCCATTTGCTAGTGCAGCAAGTGCCTCGGGACGGATCTTTGATGGGCCACAACCAAAACGGCCATCAACTGGTTTCAAATTAGCTGGGATTTTAATTTCGCTCATGGGTAGAGCCTACGGGTTCAGGCGATTAACTTGCCAATCGGTTTTTTGTGAGTCCGAACGCACATAGCGCAACCGATCATGCAATCTGGAATGGCGACCCTGCCAAAACTCGATACTGACTGGGCGCACTAAATATCCGCCCCAATATTCTGGTCTCGGTACAACGCTGCCCTCGGGATACTTCTCTGCGAGCTGCGCATACTTTGCTTCAAGTGTTTCCCTCGAATCTAATTCAGTTGACTGCGCACTTGCAGTCGCACCAATTTGACTGCCCCAAGGCCGGGCTGCAAAGTAATCATCGCTCTCTTGCGCACTTACTTTTTCAGCAGTTCCGATAATTATTACTTGGCGCTCCATTGGATACCAAGGAAATACAAGTGAGACTTTTGGATTGCTTGCAATTGCGTCGGCTTTACGCGACAGGTAATTTGTGAAGAAGGTAAAGCCATCAGATGAAACATCTTTTAATAGAACTGATCGGCCGACCGGTGCGCCATCCGTAATTGTCGAGAGCACCATTGCATTTGCTTCGACCACCATAATGTTTTCGCTGGCCTCGCGAAGCCACTTCTTGAATTGCTCAATTGGATCGCGGGCAAGGTCGGATTCAGTCAGGCCAGCCTGGCCATATGAAAGGCGCATCGCCCGAATGGTCTCCCGATTGATTTCGCTCATGGCTGTATCTAACTTCACTTTTGCCCCGCGTGCATCTTGCGCCGATATTGGGTTTCCTAGTTTGGTTTCACCCACAAAAGTGTGGACAATACGCATAACTAGTTGAGGGAGCCCGTCGTGTCAGAGAGTTTCAAACCCGGTCTTGAAGGTGTCATTGCATTTGAATCTGAAATCGCAGAGCCGGATAAAGAAGGTAGTGCGCTTCGCTACCGCGGAGTTGATATCGAAGATCTTGTTGGCCGCGTAACTTTCGGAAACGTTTGGGGTTTGTTAGTAGATAACGAATTTAATCCGGGACTTCCAGCAGCAGAACCATTCCCAATCCCAGTTCACTCAGGTGATATTCGTGTAGATGTGCAATCAGCAATTGCAATGCTTGCACCAGCTTGGGGATTCAAACCTTTACTAGATACAACAGATGAAGAAGCCCGAGTTCAACTTGCCCGCACATCTGTCATGGTTCTTTCATATGTAGCTCAAGCAGCTCGTGGCGCTGCTCCGATGGTTCCGCAATCAGAGGTTGATAAAGCACATACTGTTGTAGAACGAATGATGATTCGTTGGCGCGGGGAACCAGATCCACTTCACGTTCGTGCGGTCGATGCTTACTTTGTTTCAGCAGCAGAACATGGAATGAATGCCTCAACTTTCACCGCACGTGTTATCGCTTCAACTGGTGCAGATGTTGCAGCAGCAATTTCTGGTGCGATTGGCGCAATGTCTGGTCCGCTACACGGTGGCGCACCTGCTCGTGTTCTAAGCATGATCGAAGGCGTTGAAAAGACTGGCGATGCAACTGCATATGTAAAGGGAATTTTAGATCGCAAAGAACGCTTGATGGGATTCGGCCACCGGGTTTATCGCGCTGAAGATCCACGTGCCCGAACACTTCGTCGAATTTCAAAAGAGCTAAATGCGCCACGTTATGAGGTTGCACTTGCACTTGAAAAAGCTGCACTGGCTGAACTTCACGAACGTCAACCAGATCGCGTGCTAGAAACTAACGTTGAATTCTGGGCCGCAATTGTTCTGGACTTTGCACAAATTCCAGCACATATGTTTACCTCGATGTTTACCGCGGCCCGAACCGCAGGTTGGTCAGCACACATTCTTGAGCAGAAGCGCACTGGAAGAATTATCCGTCCATCAGCAAGATACGTCGGCCCAGCGCCTCGTAAAGTAAGTGAAGTTCAGGGCTGGGATGAGTCAGTCCATTCACTCCACAACTAAACGCAATATCTTCTGGTTCAGAAGAGACTTGCGTCTAGCTGACAATCCAGCACTACTTGCTGCAATAGAAAATTGCGATGAATTAATCGCGGTCTTTATTCTCGATGAAAAGATAATTAAAGATAGCGGGGCGAAGCGCCTTGCCTATTTAGGTCAGTCGCTTCGGGCACTTGATGAATCAATCGGAAATAAATTGCATGTAATTGCCGGTGACTCTGTTGAAGTGCTAAAGGCATTAATCAAAAAATATGGGGCAGATGAAGTTCATATCAGCCAGGAATACGAACCATATGGTGCGGCCCGAGATGCAAAAGTCGAAGCAAGTGGAATCAAATTAGTTAAGACCGGAAGTCTTTATGCAGTCGCCCCTGGTCGAGTATTGAAACCAAGTGATGCAACCCCATATCGTGTTTACACCCCGTTCTATAAAGCTTGGTGTTTGCATGGCTGGCGCAAACCAGTTGCCGCGCCTAAGAAATTAAATCTAGTCACACCAGGTGCGGATTATCGAAACTTTCCAGATTGGCAGATCCCAGAAGGATGCGAAATTTCTAAAGCTGGTGAAGCTGCAGCGCTAGCAAGATGGAAGAAATTTAAATCTAGCGCGCTTGCAAGTTATGACACAGAACGAAATAACGCAGGAGTTGATGGAACTAGCAAGATGAGTGAATATTTAACTTGGGGCGAAATCCATCCACGCACATTGCTTGCAGAACTTGGAACAAGTAACGCCCATGATGTTTATCGCAAAGAGATTGCGTGGCGCGAATTTTATGCAGATGTGCTCTTCAATAACCCACACACCGATAAAGATTATTACGCCCCTAGATTTGCAAATATGCGATATGACAAGCCTGGTGAAAAATTCAAAGCTTGGTGCGAAGGCAAGACCGGCTACCCATTTGTTGATGCCGCAATGCGTCAGATTGTTAAGGAAGGTTGGATGCATAACCGAACCCGAATGGTGGTCGCATCCTTCTTAGTTAAAGATCTCCACTTAGAATGGCAATTAGGCGCTGATTTCTTTATGGAACATCTAGTTGATTTCGATGTTGCATCAAATGCACATGGTTGGCAGTGGACTGCAGGATGCGGAACTGATGCCTCGCCTTATTACCGAGTATTTAATCCAATCGAACAGGGAAAGCGTTTCGATGTTAATGGCGATTACATCCGCAAATATGTTCCAGAGCTTGCACATTTAAGTAGCGATGAAATTCATGAACCCTGGGAGTATTTGGATGGATATTCAAAAGATTATCCAGAGCGGATTGTTAATCATGCAACTGAACGTTTGGAATCACTTGCAAGACTTGAAGAGATTAAGCCAGATTAATTCAAAGATTGCACATA
>JBILDT010000119.1:0-3742 GCA_044352485.1 Candidatus Nanopelagicaceae bacterium | reverse complement strand
TTGCTTTTGGCGAACCACTTATTGTCACAAAGGGACAGGATGTTGATGAAGCCGAGGCCAAACTGCGACAGATGATGAAAGATCTATTAACCGAAGTCCAGAATTCATACCCAGATTCGCATGTTGGGCAGCGTTGGGCCCCGGCTCGATTGGGCGGAACCGCGCCAACTCCAGAGCAAGTTGAAATAGAATGGGCCGAGCATTTGCTGCAAAAGGAAAGCGAAAAGCAAGTAAAGAGGAGAAGGCGTAATGGCACTATTTAAGAGAAAAGCGAAGGCCGAAAAAGTAGCTGGCGAAAAGCAAGGTCAGATGAAGGTCTTGAAAGATGCCTTTAAATTAGTTCGCAAGCATCAGCCAATTGCATTCCTATGGATGGCGCTCTCATTTATTGTAGTTATGAGCCTCGGAGTAATTCTTGGATTGCAGTTTGATCATCCAATCTATTTCTCAATCATTGCCTTCCCACTCGCATTCCTTGTTTCATTCTTTGTCTTTACTCGCGAAGCAAATACCGCAGCATTTCTATCAATCAAAGATCAACTTGGAGCAGGTGCTTCGGTCTTGATGGCGATTCGCAAAGGATTTACAACAACTACAGCAGTCAGTGTCGCTCGTAACCAAGATATGGTGCACCGAAGTGTCGGTCGCGCAGGCATCGTTCTCGTAGGAGAAGGTAGCCCCGCAGTTAAACAACTTCTGCTGGATGAGCGTCGCAAGATGGAGCGCTTTATCCCAGGTGTTGCACTAACCGAGGTAATTGTTGGTGAAGGTGCTGGTCAAGTTCCACTTCGTAAACTACAGAAGCATCTAAAGAAGTTGCCAAAGAAACTTAATAAAGTTCAATTGCGAGAACTTCGCAGTCGAATCAAAGCTGTTGGTGGTTTGAATATTCCAATTCCTAAAGGACCAATGGCGATGAATCGAAATGCGAAGATACCAAAGCGCTAATTAAGATTTAGAGTTTCTCACAACCACAGAATTTGCGACCCAGTCATGCAATCCCCTGCCCTCTCGGGTGAAAACTGCTGGGAGCACTAGGCAGATTAGAAATGTTCTGATCAAAACTTTCCGGGCCGGCACAACTCCATAATTTGTAAAATCCACCACTCGCATACGCAGTATCCGCTGACCTGCTGAAGCCTGCTGCAAAGTGGTCAAAATACTGACCTGGATGAAGAAGATAATTAGCGTGCTGATCGACCTAGATCCGAATCCCACCAGGCTCGAGATGAGCAGACACATCAGCCAATCGATAATCAGAGCCAGAAATCGGCGGCCCGTGCCTGCTTTAACCATCCGCCAAGGCTATCTGTTCCTATGTCCTCGCGAGCCGCAACCCCACCTGAAAGGTGAAACATAAATGTAACAATTCGGTTAACCGTTTTTTACGTTGACCACCTATATTTTCCCCATCACCAACCAGATTGGCAGGCGCAGCGAAGCACCTGGCCGATATGACTAATCCTAAATCGGGAGAGAAATGTTTAAGAATTCTGCAGAAGTTTTTGCTTACATCAAGAAAGAGAATGTAAAGCTTGTTGATGTTCGCTTTATCGATCTTCCAGGTATCCAACACCACTTCAACGTTCCAGTTGAATCATTTGACGAAGCAGTTTTTACTGATGGTCTAATGTTCGACGGTTCTTCAATCCGTGGTTTCCAAGCAATTCACGAATCAGATATGAAGTTGCTTCCTATTCCAGAATCAGCATTCATCGATCCATTCCGTGATGTTAAGACTTTGGTAATTCTTTTCTCTGTTCACAATCCAGTCGACGACTCACCATATTCACGTGATCCACGTGGCGTTGTAGCAAAGGCTGTTAAATATTTACAGGGAACCGGAATTGCAGACACTGCATTCTTCGCACCTGAAGCAGAGTTCTACGTATTCGATGCAATTCGTTTCAAGACTGGCATCAACGAGTCTTACCACCACATCGATTCCTATGAAGGCGCATGGAACACCGGCGTTGAATACGATCCAGATGGCACACCAAACCGCGGATATCGCACTCGAGTAAAGGGTGGATACTTCCCAGTTTCTCCAACAGATCAATTCGCAGATCTTCGCGACCAGATGGTTATGAAACTTGGCGAGGCCGGACTTCTTGTAGAACGTTCACACCACGAAGTTGGAACTGCTGGACAGATGGAAATTAACTATCGCTTCTCAGATATTTTGAATGCTGGCGATGATGTCATGAAGTTCAAATACATCATCAAGAACACCGCATGGGAAGCTGGCAAGACCGCGACCTTCATGCCAAAGCCACTATTCGGTGACAATGGTTCAGGTATGCACGTTCACCAATCACTCTGGAAAGATGGCAAGCCGCTGTTCTTCGGTGATGGATATGGCGATCTTTCAGATATGGCTCGTTGGTATATCGGTGGACTTCTAAAGCATGCACCTTCATTGCTTGCATTCACCAACCCAACAGTTAACTCATACCGTCGCTTGGTTCCAGGATACGAAGCACCAGTAAATCTTGTTTACTCAGCTCGTAACCGTTCTGCATGTATTCGTATCCCAATCACTGGTTCGAATCCAAAGGCAAAGCGCATCGAATTCCGTTGTCCAGATCCGTCATCAAACCCATACCTAGCATTCGCTGCAATGCTTATGGCCGGACTAGATGGAATTCAGAACAAGATCGAGCCACCAAAGCCAGTTGATAAAGACTTGTATGAATTAGAGGGCGATGAAGCTGCTTCTATCCAACAAGTTCCAGGTTCACTTGATGCAGTTCTAGATAACCTAGAAGCCGATCACGAATTCCTACTTAAGGGTGGCGTATTCACAAAGGATCTAATCGATACCTGGATCACTTGGAAGCGTAAGGAAGAAGTGGATTACGTCCGCTTGCGTCCACATCCAGCAGAGTTCGAGCTTTATTACGACCTCTAAGAAATACCGTTAAAAAGCCCTCCAGCAAATTGGGGGGCTTTTTTCTTTAACTTTAGCTTTGAATTAAAGCGAGAATCCAACGGGCAGTTCTAAACGGTTCTCACTAAGCAACTTTGAATCACTAAGTATTGTTTTGGTATCTCCGTCGGCAACGACAATGCCACCAGATAAAATAATCGATCGCTCACAGAGTTCGTAGGCATATGGAATATCGTGAGTGACCATTAGAGTCGTAATTTTTAACTCGCGCAAAATATTGGCTAGCTCTCTGCGACTTGCTGGATCAAGGTTTGAAGAAGGTTCATCCAAAACCAAAATCTCTGGCTTCATTGCAAGAACTGTTGCAACAGCGACTCTTCGTCTTTGGCCAAAAGATAAGTGGTGTGGTGGGCGATCTTTGAATTCAGACATGTGCACCAGCGCCAGCGCATGATCAACAGCTGCATCTAGTTCTGCCCCGCGAAGGCCCATGTTGTAAGGACCGAATGCAATGTCTTCGCCAACAGTTGGCATAAAGAGCTGATCGTCTGGATCTTGAAAGACAACGCCGACCTTGCCGCGAATCCGGCGCAAGAGATCTTTATCGTTCGTATCAATTACTTCCCCAGCAACACTGACACTTCCGTGTTCTGCAGGATGGATACCGTTCATGTGCATTACTAAAGTTGTCTTACCGGCACCGTTTGGTCCAAGAATCGCAACGAATTCTCCACGCTCGACGCGCAGGTTGACGCCAAAGAGCGCTTGATTGCCATCAGGATAAGCAAATGCCAGATCTTCGATTAATAAGCTTGGCGCGAGCGTCATTATTTATCCAATCACAGTTGTTGA
>JBILDT010000118.1:0-3753 GCA_044352485.1 Candidatus Nanopelagicaceae bacterium | reverse complement strand
CAAACTTCTCCAGAACTGCATCAGCTAGAACCAGCGCAACCATGGCTTCGGCAACTATTCCTGCGGCCGGGACGGCGCAAACATCGGAACGTTGATTAATCGCTTTGGCAGCCTCACCTGTTGAGGTATCAATAGTGTCGAGCGCTTTGGGAACTGTAGATATCGGTTTCATCGCAGCTCTAACTCTGAGAATCTCGCCATTGGTGATACCGCCTTCGGTTCCACCTGCTCGATCCGTCCTTCTGACTATTTTCCCAGAACTATTCTTTTCAATTTCATCATGCGCACTAGAGCCTCGTCGTCGAGCCGATTCAAATCCATCACCAATTTCAACGCCTTTAATCGCTTGGATTCCCATAAGTGCCCCTGCTAATTTCGAATCGAGACGTCGATCCCAATGCGTGTGGGAACCAAGTCCAACTGGCACATTAAACGCCAAGACTTCTACTACTCCGCCAAGAGTGTCTCCATCTTTGTGAGCACTCTCAATTTCAGCAACCATCGATGCACTCAAAACTTTGTCCGAAGATCTGACCGGATCTTCATCGATTAAATTTTTATCTGAATAAGAAGGCAATTTGTAGTCACTCTTTGCTTGCACAGTTCCGATCGACACAACGTGGCTCATTATTTGGATACCAACGCTCTGTTCCAAGAAAGCTCTTGCTACAGCTCCGAGTGCAACCCGCGCAGCTGTTTCACGGGCGCTTGCTCTCTCTAAAATTGGTCTAGCGTCTTCAAAATCGAACTTCTGCATTCCAGCTAAGTCGGCATGGCCTGGTCTTGGTCTTGTAAGTGGCGCATTTCGCGCGAGTTCTTTCAATTCATTTTCATCAATTTTTTCTGGAGCCATAACCTTTGACCACTTTGGCCACTCAGAATTAGCAATTTGTAGCGCAATCGGACCGCCTTGTGATTGTCCATGTCGGATTCCGCCCAGTATCGAAACTACATCAGCTTCAAATGTTTGTCTGGCACCTCTACCAAAACCTAAACGACGTCGCTTCAAATCTGCGTCAATCATCTCTTTGGTAATTTCGATATGTGCTGGCATTCCCTCAAGAATTGCACTGAGAGCTGGACCGTGAGACTCACCTGCCGTCAACCAACGAATCACGATTCACTCCCTAAATTACTTAGCGCGATAAGCCAATCGCAGGGTTCTATTGTGGCAGAAAGTAGATAGCCGCCGCTCAAAATAACGCTAAATAGCGCTAAATAGCTGGTAGAAATCCGAGGAAGATAAATGGCGCGAATGGAATGCTCATATTTCTCTGCCTACTCCGGTTCTTAAATGCCAAATAAGAGATTGCAAAGAGTCCGCCTAAAATCCAAGAGAAGCTCAAGCCCTCTAGCCATTTCGTAAAGCTCGGAACCCAGAAGGACAATACCCAGAACAACTTGAGATCTCCTGCACCAATCTTCCCTCCAAAAAATACAAGCAGAGCCAGAGTGATGAGGGTTACGAAAAACAAATAGGAGAAGTTCAGATGCAGATCTTGCGATAAATTCAAAGCCAGACCAATTAAAAGAAGTAGAACTAGGTCTCGGTTTCGAATGATTCGGTAGCGCAGATCAGAGAACGAGATAATAATTGCTCCAAGAAAAAAGGAGAACAATTCAACCAAGCGCAACATTCTGCAAACCTAGTCGGATAAGGGATAACGGATCCTTCCCCTGTGGATAGAGCTAATCTGAAGCTATGAGCGAGAGCAGCGCAGAGCGCATTTCTGTAACATCAAATTTAACTCCAGAGAAAATCTCGATTTGAAAGAGCGCCTGCTCAACAAGTAACTCTTTGCCAGAAATTACTCGACCGCCTAGCTCTTCGAAGTGTTTCACGAGTTGAGTAGGCCAAGGTTTATAGATTGCCTCTAGCAAAACTCCACTCGTTCTCTTGGTATTTAATACATAATCGTCAAAACTGCCCGCCGGTGTTGTCTGGATAATCAGATCGTAATCATCTAGTGGATGCGCTAAATCTCGCTTATGAATTAACAAATTTGGCGCCGCCTTTGCTAGCGCGGACATTCTGGAATCTGAGCGTAGAAATACATCTACCTCTTTAACCTTAGAATTTAGAGCGCCTATTGCGGCGCGAGCCGTGCCGCCACCGCCAATAATTGCAACTTTGGAATCCTTGGAGACTTCTAACAGGTTTCTAAATGCCAAATAATCGGTCGATGTAACTTTCCAAGTCCCCTCTGATTTATAAAGGGTGTTTCCAGAGTTGATAGATTCTGTGACTGAATCGACGTTCTCACAGAATTGTAAAACGATCTCCTTCAGGGGCATGGTTAGTGAAAATCCTGACCAATCTTTATCCGATTCCTTCGATGTGGCATCAAGATAAAAATCGGCAAACGAATTTTCATTGACTTCAATTGCACTGTATGAAGATTTCAATCCCAGCAATTGGTAGGCGTGACTGTGAATCTTTGGCGATAATGAGTGGGAAATCGGTGACCCAAGAACGGCTGCTTTGATCATTTGAACTTACCCGCTGCCACATTTTTATTAAACTCAGTATTCCATTCTGAGAACTCCGTGAAATCTTTCGTGAACCTGGTGTCCTTGGGTGCGACTGTTATGAAATACAGCCAATCGCCATTAGCTGGATTTAAGGTTGCCACAATCGCATCGTTACTAGGATTAGCAATCGGGGTTGGAGGTAGACCCGCGAATCTGTAGGTGTTGTATGGCGAATTGATCTTTGTAGCCTTGTTCGAAAGCATGATCTGGCCCTGAGAATTAGTTGCATATTGCACCGTCGCATTTAATTGCAAGGCCATTCCTATCCTTAAACGGTTGTAAATAACTCGAGCTACTTTGGAGAAGTTACTTGGGTCTCCCTCAATCTGAACCATCGAGGCAATCGTCAAAACTTCAAAAGGTTTGTATTTATCGAAGCCAGCATCGACGCCCAATCGTGTGTATTCGCTCTTGGCCTTTGCGACCATAGTTTTGAGCGCTCTTTCAACGCTCGTATTTGCTTCAAAAGAATAGCGCGCCGGAGAGAGGGAACCTTCCAAAGAGTTACGTGGATTCGCATAAACCGGCTTAACCGCACCGTAGCCAGTTTTCGTCCGAGCGATATTCTCATTTGTCTTTAACAATGAAAGCACGCTCGCAAAAGTCGAGCCCTCTCTAACAACCAGGGCGCTCTTCATGCGCTTTGGATCCAATAATTGTTCGATTGCAGTCCTTGCCGGTATTTGAGTTTGAATTGAGTGGGATCCGGGGCTTATTCCTGATGCCTTAGGGTCCCTATTAAATTCCTCAATGAACTTAGCTGCACTCTTTACAACCCCTTGATTCTCAAGATTCTGAGCGATTGAACTTCCTAATTCGCCATCTTGAACCAAAAATAAGATCTCGCTCCCCGGATTATTTGGTGAGAAATCATTGTTAGGTTGTAATCGAAGAAATCCAAAGAGAAGCAGGGCACAAAGACCAGTGATTAGAAATATTCTACGCTGAAGTCTCATTTCAGATAGCGATTCATCGGCTCACCTTGAATGCGTTCCTGGTTTAGCGCTGAATCAAGAATTGCAACAGCAGCCATTGAATCAATTTCGCTCTTAGAACTCTTGGAATTAAGCCCCGCTTCTCGCAAGGTTCTACTTGCCGAAACCGTCGTAAGTCGCTCGTCAATCAAATAAATAGGGTTCTCGTTCAATGCACTGATTCTCGATGCGAACTCGGTAACGCTTTTGCTCTTCTGACTCTCACTTCCAGATAAATGAGATGGGA
>JBILDT010000117.1:0-3755 GCA_044352485.1 Candidatus Nanopelagicaceae bacterium | reverse complement strand
ACTATGCAGAAGGCGCATCTTCCGGTTGCTCCTAATAAAGGCACCGACGATTATCGCTGTTTCTTACTTGATCCAAAAGTTACTGAAGATTCAATCATCAGAGCTATCGAATTTATTCCACAGCAAAAAGCAATGGTTCACCACGCAATTGTTTTCCGCGTAACCGATGCTGATTTAGAAGAAGCGATAAAAGCGGATAACAAGGGCGGCGGTTGGCCATGCTTCGGTGGCACCGGTCTTGGCGGAATGCTTTCAACATTTGTTACATCACCTTGGTTAAGTTCTTGGGCACCTGGTCGTGGCAAAGATATTTCACCAGTGGGCTACGGAACTCCATTTAAAAAAGGTGAAAGATTTGTATTGCAGGTCCACTACAACTTACTTGCCGGACATCACGGCGGCATGCAGACCGATCAATCAAAGATCGTGATGGATGTAATTCCGGCAAAGGGTGCAACCGTTAAGCAGCTTCATGTCGAACTATTCCCAGCACCAGTCGAACTTGCCTGCCCACCCGGAATCACCGGACCGCTCTGCGATCGACGACAATCACTAATTGATCTGGCATCTCGCACCAGCACAAAGAGCGCATTCGAAGCAGCTGGCATAAATGTTATTTGCGGCCAAAATCCCAACAAGCCAACGCCATCTCTAATTTCCCGCTGTGACAAAGTCATTAACACCAACTTTAATGTCATCGCAGCAGGACCTCACATGCACCTCTTGGGTCGGTCCTTAAAGTTGACTCTCAACCCAGGCAAGGCAGATGAGAAAACTATTCTCAACGTCACTAACTACAACTTCGATGACCAATCTGCAACGATCTTGAAGACTCCTATTGCAGTAAGGGCTGGCGACACAATCCGCGTCGAATGCACATTTGATCCAACTCTGCGCCAGAAGATTCCAGAACTAAAGAATCTAGAACCTCGTTACATAACTTGGGGCGAAGGTTCTTCAGATGAAATGTGTCTCGGAGTCATCGCAGCATCAAAGGTTTGAGCCTTAACTGAGAACTTCTTGAGTTTGCTTTCTGTTCAACAAACGTTTGTTTTTTCAAGTTGCTGACCTTGTTAGGTGAATCTACGCTTTCCCCTGAAAGTTAACCCAACTAAAGGAGATCGGCATGAAGGTTCTACGCCCTGCCGCATTCGCAGCTGTTGTTATTGCAACAGCGTTGACACTGTCAGCTTGCGGAAGCGATTCTGAAACAGCAATGGAAGAAACAACGGAACAAACATCCGTTGGAACAATTGTTGATGTTGCCAGCGGTGCTGGTAATTTCTCAACACTAGTTGCTGCAGTTACCGCAGCAGATTTGGCCGCAACACTTAGTGGTGAAGGCCCATTCACAGTATTCGCACCAACAGATGAGGCATTCGCTGCACTACCAGCTGGTGTATTAGATGCACTTCTACTTCCAGAGAACAAAGCGCTCCTTGCACAGATCCTTACTTACCACGTTGTATCAGGCAAGGTAATGGCAGCTGATGTAACAGATAGCGACGTTGCTACTGTTGAAGGACAGACAATCAAGCTTGCAACTGAAGGCGGCGTAACCGTTAATGGTGCAACCGTAATTTCAGCAGATGTCGCAGCTTCAAATGGTGTAATTCACGCGATTGATCAAGTGATTCTTCCACCAGGAGTCGATGTAACACCTTTCGTCACGAAGTAAAAATATCTAAGAAATCCATTCTCGGGACTAAGGGCCATCACAGATAATGTGGTGGCCCTTAGTTTTTAACTCGAGAAACTAACTACTTAATACGCAACACAACCTGCTTCTCTAGCGCAGCAAATAATCCATCTTGACCTGCTGCACTCGCGTTTATTGTGCACTTACCTTTCTTCGCTGTTAAAACGCTCTTCTTAATTGAGCAGCTTCCACTCGCCTTGTAACCAACTTTCTCACCAAAGTTTGTTTCAGTCGCAAGCTTTACTGACTTCTTCGCAGCAATTGCCGGAATTGTTTGCACGCCCAGAATTAAACGAATCGGCAGGATTGCTGTCGCTCTTGAAGCAGTTGCATTCCCAGCTGAAGTCACTGAAATCGCGCACTCTCCACTGCCCTTCAAAGGTGTTATCTCTCTTCCATTTAGTGCACATGCCGGAGATATCGCTTCGAAAGTCAGCGTGGCCCCAGCCTTTGAAGTTGCTGCAACTGTTGCGACCTGACGATATCCAAGTGTCATTGGCGCCCTTGTGCTTACTGCTGTGCCATTTATTGTTGCGGTGATTTCATCAGCCGGCAGAACAACAGTTCCGGCAGTAGCTGACTTAAATGTCAGTGCAATGAATTGGTCTTCCGAAAGGTCTGCAGCTGCAGTGTGATCAAAGCGCATAAAGATTCCGCACTTTGAAACAGTGCAATCTATGGTTGTGCTACCAGAAACAAAGCTTGCAGTTGGTTTAAATTGAATTGCCGCAGTCGGTGCAAATGAAGCACCACGGGCTGTCGAAATCCAGAGTTCGGCTGCCTTGTTGCAAATCTCTGGGCGCGCACCCGCTGCGTTCTGCACACACTGTTGAATATACAAACCAGCTTTTGCTGGGACGCCAGAAAGTTGGATATTGATTACCGCGCCTTGGGCTTCAAGGTTTGTCAGTGGTCCACCAACAAACTTGGTTTCCGCTGCCTGTGCACCTGATGGCACCAATACTGATGCTGCCAAAGCTAAAACTAGAACTATCTTTTTCATTGCTCTCCTTATTATCTGATTTTGATTGGAATAAAAGTGTCATAACTTCGATCTGCGCTACGCAAATGATCTGCTCGCACAGTTATTGCGCACTTAACTTTGGTGCAATCAAATTTGCCGATCTTCTTTGATACCTGGACCTTCTGGGTAAAACGTCCTCCTGGTAAAAACTCTTCAGTCAGACCAATTGCATATGGCGGTGGATTCGATGAAATCCAGAATGAAGCTTCGCTGAGACCGGCCTTATTTACTCCACCTCCACAAGGTGTTGGTAGCTGGCCTTTCTTCGGTACGACGCAGAACGCCAAATAGATTCCAACGGTCTCATCAAATCTATTTCCACTCACCTTGATCATCGCTCCGCTCTTTGCGGTTGTTGCCGAAACACTTAGGGTCTGACCCTGTGCTCCTTTTATTGTTGCCGCATCCGCAACCGGATTTATGGCAAAGGTAAGCGCGATAACAACTGCGAAAACCACGCTCTTCATGTCGAAATTCTAAATTGCTAGCTCGAATCACTTATCCGACAGGACACGTACATCTGTCGTTAAAAGAATTGGCACACTATCCCCGTGAAGAAATTCGGTGTGATCGCGATTACAGCACTAGCGATATTGCTAACTGGGTGCGGCACGTCACAGAATTTACAAAGCCAGACAATTTCTGAGAACGATGTATCAAAAATTTCAATTAATTCCACAACAAATTTCTCAGTATCCCGCGTAGTTGTTCTTGCAAACGGTGTAGCCGAAATTATGAATGCTTTAAATGCTAAATCAATTCTTGTGGGCCGAGATATTTCCAGCACTGAAAAAGATTTGAAAGATATCCCGATAGTTACATCAGGACACCAAGTTCTGCCAGAGAAAATCATCGAACTCAAACCTGATCTCGTCATCATCGATGCTTCTACCGGACCAAAGGCAGCGCTCGATCAGATAAGAACTGCAGGCATCAAGATTGTTGAAACTCCTGAAAGTTGGACGCTCTCTGATATCTCAACAAAAGTTTCAGCAGTCGCATCGGCAATCGGTGCACCAGGGCAAGGTGATT
>JBILDT010000018.1:0-12973 GCA_044352485.1 Candidatus Nanopelagicaceae bacterium | reverse complement strand
AAAGGCGGCGGAAAATTAGATGATGCTCTGGAAACTGCAATCGAAGCTCGTCTAAATGAACCTTGGGACCGCCCAGTTGGTAAAGGCGTTGGTCGCGTGATTGTTGATGAATCTGCAGCCGAAAGATATATCTACCACTTACTCTCATCGCTTTCAGTAAATCTAAGTGGAATTAAAGTCGTTGTGGATTGCGCAAATGGCGCTGCATCAGAAGTTGCACCAGAGGTTTATGCCCGAGCCGGTGCCGAAGTAATTGCAATTTCAAACCAACCTAATGGTTTAAACATCAATGAGAATTGTGGATCTACTCATCTTGAGAATTTGATTGCTGAAGTAAAGAAGCAAGGAGCAGATTTAGGTATCGCTCATGATGGTGATGCCGATCGGTGCCTAGCAATTGATGCTGATGGAAATTTGGTTGATGGCGATTATATTTTGGCAATCTTGGCAAAGGAATGGCGAGTGCAGACCGTCGTCGGAACTGTGATGACCAACCTTGGATTTATTAAGGCAATGACTGAAAATGGAATTGCATTTGAAAAGACACCAGTAGGCGATCGTTATGTTTTAGAGAATATGTTGACCAACGGACACAAACTTGGTGGCGAACAATCTGGCCACATAATTATGAGGGATTTTGCGAATACCGGAGATGGTTTACTAACAGCGCTTCAACTCATGTCAGTCATGGCAAAGTCTAAGAAATCTCTAAAAGAACTTGCAAAAATTATGGTTCGTTTTCCACAAGTATTGATAAATGTCGATGGGGTAAATAAAGCAAATCTCACAACCTCAAAAGCGATTGCTGCCGCAATTGGAGATAATGAATCAAAGCTCGGAGCAAATGGTCGAATTTTGCTACGCGCATCAGGCACTGAACCTTTGGTAAGAGTTATGGTGGAAGCCGAGAGCGAGGTTGTGGCGGGCGAAATCGCTCAGAAACTAGCAACGCTAGTAAGATTAGAACTCTCTTAACTCTCCTAAATTAACGAAGGAGCCTTTTCTATGTGTGGCATTGTTGGTTACACCGGCAAAGAACTCGCACTTGCTCCAGTTTTAGAAGGGCTACGTAAACTCGAATATCGCGGGTATGACTCTGCCGGAATTGCGCTCATAACTGGCGCCGGTGAAAAACTTTGGATTGAAAAACGCGCCGGAAAATTGGGAAACCTTGAAGAGATCTTGGGAGATAAAACTCCTAAATCTTACAGCGGGATTGGTCATACAAGATGGGCCACACATGGTGGGCCTACGGATGCGAATGCACATCCACATTTAGATAACGAAGGAAAATTAGCGGTAATCCACAATGGAATTATTGAGAATTATTTAGAACTTCGCCAGCAGCTAGAAAAAGCTGGACATACATTTAAATCCGAGACAGATAGCGAATCTGTTGCGCATCTTTTAAGTGATTCACGCAAAAAACATGGTGGTGATTTAGCTGCTGCGATGCGCGAAGTCTGCCAACTGCTTCGAGGTTCCTTCACTCTGCTTGCAATCCATAGCGATCAACCAGGACGCATAGTTGGAGCTCGCAGAAATTCACCTCTGGTTGTTGGTGTTGGAGATGGCGAAAATTTCCTGGCATCAGATGTATCAGCATTTATTTCTCATACTAAGCGCGCTCTTGAATTAGGACAAGATGAAGTTGCAGATATCACTGCAGATGAAATCATCATCACAAATCTTGCTGGAAAAGTGCTGCCGCATAATGAATATGAAATTTCCTGGGATGCAAGTGCGGCCGAACGTGGTGGATTTGAACATTTCATGCTTAAGGAAATATTCGAACAACCAAAAGCGATTGCTGACACCTTACTTGGGCGAATTTCTGGCCTGGCAAGTGATGTAACAAAAGGTATCGATTTAAAGAATATTGATAAGGTCGTAATCATTGCTTGCGGAACCGCTTATCATGCAGGTTTGGTTGGAAAGTATGCAATTGAAAAGTGGGCGAATATTGCAGTAGATGTAGAACTCGCATCTGAATATCGCTATCGCGAGCCGAGCGTTGACAGTAAAACTCTTCTGATCCCAATCTCGCAATCTGGCGAAACGATGGATACTTTGATGGCAATGAGATATGCCAAAGAGAAGGGCGCCAAGGTATTTTCTGTTTGTAATACAAATGGTTCAACTATCCCACGCGAATCAGATGCGGTTCTTTACACTCATGCTGGTCCAGAGATTGCAGTTGCATCAACTAAGGCGTTTGAAACCCAGCTAATCGCTATGTATTTGATGGGGCTGCACTTAGGTCGGATCCGGGGCACAATTTCTGCAAGCTTGATGGCGGAAATTGAAAATGAACTTTCAGAGCTTCCTGCAAAGGTTGAACAAGTATTAGAAACAGTAGAACCACTGCGCGAATTAACCAGAAAGTTTAGTAAATCAACTTCGATGTTGTTTTTAGGAAGACATGTTGGTTATCCAACCGCTCTTGAAGGAGCACTTAAGTTAAAAGAGTTGGCCTATATGCATGCCGAAGGTTTTGCTGGTGGCGAGTTAAAGCACGGACCAATTGCTTTAATTGAATCAGGGACTCCGGTTGTGGCGATAATGCCGGCAGCTGGTTCGCTCTTAGCCGAGAAAATGGCATCTAATATTCAAGAGGTAAAGGCCAGAGGAGCAGTCATTATTGCGATTGCGGATTCGCCTTTAGCCGCTGCCGACCACTTAGTTCGAATCCCGGCCACTCATGAATTCCTACAACCAGTGCTTTCAGTTGTTCCGTTACAAGTAATCGCATATGAAATGGCAATTGCTCGCGGCAATGATGTTGATCAGCCCCGCAACCTTGCTAAGTCGGTAACCGTTGAATGAAATGAAGACCGAACTTTTAGATAAAAGGCGTGCCGAGATGTTTCACGCGCTCCGAGTTTCCGGATTATTGCTTCTTGGATTTCTCTTCATAACTCAACAAGTTCTAACTCGAGGTTGGATTTATGAATTAGATCATTACATTTTGAATCTTAAGAATCCAAAATTCACAGGACTCGCCGGACATATTTTAATTGCGCTAGATGACCTAGGTCTGCGTTGGTTTACGGCAACCGTGCTCTTGATTTGTGCCAGCGTTATTGGTTGGAGATTTAAATCATTTCGCCCAATAAATCTCTCACTTCTTGCTTTATTGGCCCTCAACGTTGTTGTTGGTGGCACTAAAATCTTTATTGGCAGAACAAAACCACGGCTCTCTGTTGATGTGCTATTCGCAAATGGCATGTCATATCCAAGCGGACATGCATCGAACGCTCTTGTAAGTTGGGGGCTGCTGGCTTATTTAATTTATCGATATACAAATCGTGCACCATTCATCGGGATTAATCTGTATCCGATAGTTGGATTAATAACTTTTATCGTAGTAATGGTCTCTCTGATCAGAAACACCCATTGGTTCTCAGATTTAATCGGTGGGGTATTTATTGGTGGTTCACTGCTTGTGGCAGTCATTGCAATTGATCGATTTTTCCCCTCGAAGAAGCAGCCCTCGTAATGAGCTCTATTTTGGGAATCGGTATTGATGTTGTCGCAATTGATCGTTTTCAAGAATCACTCGAGCGCACTCCAGGACTTTTAAAGCGAGTTTTTACACCTAACGAGGCAAAATTAAATGCATCAAGTTTGGCCGCCAGATTCGCAGCGAAAGAGGCGCTAGCAAAGGCCCTTAATGCAAAAGCAGCGTTTAATTGGCAAGAGGCTGAAGTCGTAAATGAAGTTACAGGTAAGCCCGTCTTCGAGTTCTCTGGTGAAATGGCGGTTCGACTTGCCGGACATAACGTTCATCTAACACTCTCACATGATGCCGGTATTGCTTCAGCAATGGTGATTGTTGAGATCCGATAGTGCGCGCATTTGTTGAGGTAAATCTAAAGGCAATCTCAAATAACATAAAGTTAGTTAAGTCCAAGACTAAGGCCGAAGTTCTTGCAGTAGTAAAAGCTGATGCCTATGGCCACGGACTTGTTCCAGTAGCCAAATGTGCAGTCGATGCCGGTGCTACTTGGCTCGGAGTAGCGCTACTCGAAGAAGCAATACTTTTGAGAGAAGCAGGAATCAAAGTTCCAATTATTTCTTGGTTGACTCCACCAAGTTCAGATTTTAAAAGAGCAATCGAACTAGATATTGATCTAGCAATTCCTTCGCTTAAACATTTAGAGTTAATCGTTGCTGCGGGCAAGGCGGTGGGCAAGAAGCCACGAGTTCATATTGAAGTGGATACCGGAATGTCGCGCGGTGGTCTGTTGGGTGAGTGGTCCGAGTTTCTGATCGCAGCGACTGGAGCCGAGATAGATGTTATTGGATTCTGGTCGCATTTTGCTCGAGCAGATGAACCTGATGAAATCGCGAATCAGAATCAGTTAAATGATTTTGAAAAAAAGTTAGCTCAGCTAATTGAAGTTGGGATTACTCCAAAATATGTCCATCTAGCTAATTCGGCAGCCACTCTTACCAATCTAAGTTCTCATAAGAATATTATTCGCTTAGGGATTGCTATGTATGGCCTGAGCCCTGATGTAAAAACAATGGGCTCCTCTCAGGATTTAGAACTTGAACCCGCAATGACACTAAAAGCAGAGATCCAATTAGTAAAACGCGTTCCTGCTGGTTCGCCAGTTGGTTATGGCGGCACTCAAATCACTTCGAGTGATACCAAGCTTGCAATTATCACTATGGGATATTCCGATGGGATTCCACGCAATACAAGTAGCGCAGCTGGGGTTTATGCCGCAGGGCGAAGAGCCCCGATTATTGGCCGAGTTTCGATGGATCAATTCGTAGTAGACCTTGGGGCTGACTCCAATGCGGTATCAGGTGAGATAGTTGAAGTATTTGGGCCACTTGGGTATTCGATAGATGATTGGGCGGCGGCATCAGGAACAATCAATTATGAAATTGTTACGCGAATTGCCTCTCGCGTGCCTAGAATCTACGCGTGAACTCCAGCCAACTAGCCCTATCAAACCTCTCGGTTTCATTCGGGGGAGTCAAAGCGCTAACTGATGTCTCACTTACAGTTCCAAAAAATAGCGTTGTTGGATTGATTGGCCCAAATGGTGCCGGCAAGACCACAGTTTTTAACTGCATATCAGGACTTGTAAAAAGTGATTCTGGATCTTTTGAGTTTGATGGAGTTAAGAGAGCATTTCCTAAACCGCACGAATTAGTTGGCCTTGGAATTACCCGAACTCTTCAGGGAGTTGGGCTCTTTAATGAACTCTCAGTTCTGCAGAATGTAATGGTCGGTGCAGATAAAAAATACAGACCAAATTTTGTAAAAGAAATTCTAGGTTTATCTGGAAAGACCGAAGCAAACTTAGTACGGCGAGCCGAAGAAGCACTGGCCTGGGTTGGCGGCGCTTCATTAATTGGTCGCGAACCATCCGAGCTAAGTTATCCAGATTCGAAGCGAGTTGCATTGGCTCGCGCTTTGGTAACAAATCCAACTTTGTTGATGTTGGATGAACCAGCTGCTGGATTAGGACAGGATGATATTGATTCGTTGGCTGTTTTAATTCGTCAATTGAAGAAACGTTGCGCTATCTTGATTGTGGAACATCATGTTGATTTTGTTCGTGATATTTCAGATTCGGTCAGTGTCTTGAACTTCGGAAAGTTGATTGCATCTGGCACTTATGATGAGGTCAAGCAGAATCCTGCGGTAATCGAAGCTTATTTGGGACATAGCGACAAATCCGATGAGAATTCAAAGTTGGGCGCCTGATGCTTAAAGTCTCAAATTTGGTAACTGAATTTGCATCAATCAAAGCGCTAAACGACATCTCGTTTCAGGCTAAGCCAGGTCGCATAACAACAGTTATCGGAGCAAATGGCGCGGGCAAGAGCACATTGCTTAGAACTATTTCTGGACTCGAAAGGCCAACAAGCGGATCGATTACCTGGTTCGATGAAGAGCTCACTGATAAGAGTGTTGAAGCGATTGTCAGAAGTGGAGTTGCTCAAGTTCCAGAAGGGCATGCAGTTATTTCACAACTTAGCGTTGCCGAAAATATTGAATTAGGTGGATTATTTCGCAAGCGCCAAGCCCGAGGTGATTTAGAGATAGCTACAAAAGAAGTTTATGAACTCTTTCCAATTCTCTTTGAACGTCGCCGTGAACCTGCTGGTTCGCTTTCTGGTGGCGAGCGACAGATGCTTGCAATCAGTCGTGCTCTTGTTGCACGGCCAAAGTTGCTATTGCTGGATGAGCCCTCACTAGGTTTAGCGCCACTTATTTCAGCACAGATAATTAGCATCGTAGATGAATTATGTAAATCAACTGGGCTTACTGTTTTACTTGTCGAGCAGAATGCAAATACTGCGCTAGCTGTTGCAGACCATGGAATTTTGCTCGCTCTTGGAAAAGTCGTCGCAGATCTGCCGGCAAAGGAATTGATTGCTGATTCTGCCCTTCGAGCCGCTTACTTGGGGTATTAAATGAACTCATTTCTAACGGCCTTTTTCGCAGGGACCTCTCAAGGTGCAATTTATGCACTTGTCTCATTGGGGCTAGTTCTGGTTTGGCGGGGCGCTGGCGTAGTTAATTTTGCTCAAATGGGTCAGGCGATGTTCACCACCTATATCGCTTCACAATTAATCCAAAACGAGTACTCCTATTGGAGCGCCTTTGTAATTGCACTTATTTCTGGCGCAATTCTTGGTGCGATTGTTGATCTTGGCATAATGCGGCCACTTAGTTCGCGCAAGAATTCACAGTTATTAAATAGTCAATCAATGCGAACAACAATTCCAGTTATCGCTTCACTTGGAATTCTTGGCGTTTTAAAGTCAGTGGCCGGAATTTTATGGGCCGGTGAAGAACGAGGATTTCCAGCACCTGTCCCAACAACTGGTTTAAGGCTTGGTAACACTGACCTGGCAATAACTGGTTTTGATCTATTTGTAATTGGCGTTGTATTTCTCGCCTTAGTTCTGACAACAATTTTCTTTACCAGAACTGGCATGGGACTTGCCATGCGAGCAAGTGCATTAAATCCTGAGGTAACAAGACTTAGTGGAATTAGAGTCGGATCCGTCAGAACTTTAAGTTGGGCGATTTCAGGAACTGCCTCATCACTCGCGGGTCTCTTGGTTACTCCAAAGACAAATCTTTCACCAAATACTTTAGATCTACTTTTGATTGTAGGCTTTACGGCTGCAGTAGTTGGTGGACTTACAAGTTTGGCTGGTTCAGTTCTGGGTGGATTTATTCTGGGCTATGTAATCGCATTTGTTAATGTTTACAGCGCACCTGAAAATGTTTTCCTTGCAATTCTGATCTTCTTGTTACTAGCGCTCTTCCTTCGTCCGCAAGGAATTCTCGGCAGCAAGGAGGTGCGACGTGTCTAAAGTAAAGAGCCATAAAGTTATTGGATTTCGGAGCACTCGCTTAGCGATCATCTTCTTCCTATTTATTCTTCTACTTTCTATGCAATTTGATCCATATAACCAATTTCAATTAGCAAATATCGCTACCTTATTGATTGCAGTTCTTTCGATTACCTTGTTAACTGGTGCATCAGGCCAAATATCTTTAGGTCAAGGTGCAATCATGGCTGTTGGAGGTTACAGCGCTGCTCTTCTCGTGACCAGACTAGAGATGTCAATGTGGCTGGCATTTGTTCTGGCACTATTTATTTCAGCGCTTTTTGGACTCTTCTTAGGTCTTGCAGCCGCAAGGCTAAGTGGCCCGTATTTGGCCGGAACAACTCTGGTAATGGCTCTAGCTATTCCATCTATCGCAATTAGATTTGAATCTATCTTTGCTGGTGATATTGGATTTAGTGTTGACTATGGATATCCGCCTAATTGGTTAACAAATTTGCTTGGTGAAATTACTATTGAAGAGTGGTCGCTCTACGTCGCATTGCCATTTGCAGCGTTATCACTTTTTGCAGTGTTAAATCTTTCAAATACTAGATCTGGCCGAACCTGGCGCGCGGTTCGTGACAATGAAGTGGCGGCCTCGCTTGCTGGAATAAACATCGCAAGAACAAAGGTAATTGTATTTGTCTGCTCATCTGCACTAGCTGGCCTAGCCGGGGCCATCTATGGATTCCGGGGATTGGTTGCACCGAGTGTTTATCCAACAGATCTTTCGCTCTTGCTTTTAACAGCGGCAGTAATCGGTGGGCTTCGCTCAATCGGTGGTGCAATTTTTGGAACATTCGTTATCGTTTTTCTTCCGGATGTAATTGAGAGAGTTACTAAGTTTCTTGAATTGCCCGAAAGCATCAGCATCTATTTACCAGCACTAATGATCGGCCTACTTCTTCTGATAACAGTAATTTTGAACCCCCGGGGATCGGCTGGCGCCCTCGAACATATCCGCCACCGCCATAAACACTAAATAGGCTCTAAATCTCAGCAAAACCCCAAGATTTGCCCTTGATAGATGCCAGATTGTTATGAAATTCCAACCGTATGGCTCTTCACTAGATGTTCACTTTTCGTTAATCTAAGGCCAGATTCAGGCGCACCTGCCTGAGCCCATGGGCCGGAAACCTTGTCCATGGTAAGAGTGCAGTAGAAAGAGTGAATGCAGTGAATCTTCGCAAACCTCTGATTCTCACCGTAGTCGCATCAGCGCTGGTGGGGTCTCTAGTAATGAATAGTTTTTCGGCATCTGCCGCGAGTGTTCCGGGAGTTTCAAGTACTGAAATTGTTCTAGGAATGCAATTGCCACAAACTGGTGGAGCAAGCCCAGGCTATAACAAGATAGATGACGCAGCACGCGCCTATTTTGATTATGTAAATTCAAAAGGTGGTGTGAATGGCCGCAGCATCAAACTTGTAGTTAAAGATGACGAATACAAAGCTGGCCGCACAATTACCACTGCAAGAGAATTAATTAACAATGACAAGATTTTTGCATTCTTCGGATCAGTGGGAACTCAAACTCACCTTTCAGTGGTTAAGGACATTAACCGCCGAGGAATTCCAGACCTCTTTGTAAACAGCGGTTACAGTGGTTTCTATACTGATCCAAAGAAGTATCCAAATACTTTTGGTGGCCTTGGAACTTACACAGTTGAAGCAAAGATCCTTGGTAAGTATCTAAAGGAAAAGTATCCAGATAAGAAGATTGGTATCTTGTGGCAATCTGATGACTTCGGCCGAAATGCTTTGGCCGGACTAACTGCATCAGGGCTAAAGTTTGAAGCAAAGAAAACTTCAGCTTCATTCGTCTCAGGTACTCACGGATCAATTGGTCTTGGAACTCAAATTGGTCAACTAAAGGCTAATGGCGTCGATATTGTAATTATCGCCGCAGTTTCATCTGCGACAGCAGTTGCATACGCAACAGCAGCAGCGCTTGCTTACAAGCCAACTAAGTGGGCAGTAATCAGCGTTGGTGCAGACTCAACAACCTTCCAGACCATTCTTGGTGCAAGAGGAACAGCGCCAGCAACAAGCGCTGCTTTACTAGCCGGAACCATTTCGGCATCACACGCACCATCACCAGGTGATGCAGATGATGCATACGTCAAGGCATTTAAGAAGATCAACGACGACTTCAACAAGGGTCCTAATAAGGTGTGGGATAACAACGTTATGCAAGGTATGAACATTGCTTATCTCGCAACTGCAGCTCTTCTGGGAGTTGGAAAAGATCTGACTCGTGCAAAGCTAGTTTCTTACCTTAAGCAGAATGGTTCGAAGTTAAGCAGCGCAGCATTTTCACCACTAGGTTATTCAGCTACAACCCACGAAGCCTTCACTGGTTTCTGGTTGGGTGAATACGACGCTTCACTAGTGCTTAAACCACTTGATGGAAAGCGGGTTGTTTATACAACCGATTCTGGCAATGGCCCTGTAACTGTTTCTAACTACCAGCGTCCAGCAATCGCTGCTGATGCGCTTCCAAAGGTTGGGTAAGGATAAAATGAGAAACGTTAACTTGAAAAAGCTAATCGCAACACTTGGCGCAGCTGCGCTAATCTCAACTGGCTTGGTAGTCGCAGTTGCGGCTCCAGCACAAGCTTCAACCCCAGTCTGCGTCGAAGATGCAAAGACTGCTGTCATAACTTGTGATGGAACCCTAGCCAACGGTGCAAAATACAGAACGATGGTTCCATCTAATTACGGCGGAACCTTCTTCTTCTGGCAACACGGTGTGCGCCCTTCATATCCTTACCCAGGTTATGTTGTGCCAACAGGTGTTGAACAAATGTCACCAACAAGCGTTAACCACAAAGTCAGCACAGTAAAACCAATGCTTCAACTTGGCTACGGAATTGCTGCATACGATTGTTCATCAAGTGGCTTGCGCGGCTGGAACACAGCTGATTGCGTTGAGATGCTAAATGAATTAGTAACCATTACGAAGAAGCGCGTTTCAATCACCAAGACAGTTGTCTACGGTGCTTCAATGGCTGGCGCAATTTTGACTCCATACATTGAAAAGTATCCAAACGGTGCAGATGCAGTCGGAGTTCTTGCCGGCGTATCGCCATCAATCGCTAACACACTTAAGTCTGGTTGCGACTTCCTCTATATCTTTAGTGTGTTCTTTGATCCAACAATCAAGGGTTGCTCGGTTATGGGAACCAAGGGAGTGCCTGGCCATATGGCAGTTCTAGGTGACTTTGCAAAGGTCGGCGCACTTCTTACAAAGTGGAGCGTTGATTACGGCAGCTTGCCAATTGCTTATCCAGCGCCACTTGCAGCTGCTGGAATCCCACAACGTTCTGCGCTATTACTTGCAGGATTGATTGCTGGTATCCCAACAAAGTCTGCTCACATGGATGGGATCTCAACAAGTGCAACTTTCGTTCCAGAGGGAAGCATTAACTCGACCGTTGCGATTCTTGAAAACGCTCAAGACTTTCTCGGAACCGCCTACTTTGGTGGCCAAGGTGTTGCTGAAGTCGTAGGAGCTGGTTTCTACGACAACACAAAGACAAATTACGCGGCACTTCTTTCAGATGAAGATCTAGGTCGCTTTACTGTTGGTCTATCTGGCGAAGAAGCAGTTGGTGCGATGCTTGCAACACTTGCAGCGTATCCACGTGTTCAGGGAGTTCCAGCTGCAGTCGCAAAATTAGCTGCACTTGATAAATCTAAATTCGACACCACAAAGCCAGTAGTTCTGCTTTCAAATGAAGCAGATCGCCTGGTGTTGCCTGGTAACCAGGTTCACTACGTAAACAAGGCGAAAGCTGTTTATGAAGCAAGAGTTGCTGCTTGGGAGAAGAGATTGGCTGAGGCAACAGATCAACCTGAAATAAGGTTCTTGCTAAAGAACAAGCCGGTCTGGAATACAGTGTCAATGTATGCGCTGACTCCTGAAACGTATACAAAGTTCACTGCAACTGGTGCACCTGATTTGACTGCTCCGGTCGCCATTTCTGGCGTCGGACACGAATCATTTACCAAAGAGCAGTTAATGACTTGGGTTCGAGTTCTAGCTTCTTCAGCTAAGACTGGAAAAGTTCCAAGCCAGACTGTCTTGGACACAATTCTGCCAAAGGTTCCGCATCTAAATACTGATCCGGATTACCAACCAGCCGAGTTGAAGTATCAGGACTAAATCCTGAATAAGTAGAAATTGCGGGGCCGGTTAATTCTGGCCCCGCTTTTTTTATGCTTTGACCTGAAAATAATTAGGTAACCTTCTCTTGTGTCTGGAAAAAGTGAAGTCAATATTCTCAATAGTCTGACCGAGATGCACAAATTAGGTGCACAAATTGGCGAGCAATTGAAACCTGGAGATTTACTTCTGTTATCTGGACCTTTAGGAGCTGGCAAGACCGCACTTACTCAAGGTATTGGCCGGGCACTTGGAATTAAAAACATAACTTCGCCAACCTTTGTAATTTCTAGAATTCATCCCGGCAAAATTCCGCTAGTTCATGTCGATGCTTACCGATTGCAGGGGGGTTCGACCGCGATATTCGATGATTTAGATTTAGAGAGTTACCTTCCGACAAGTATCACGGTTGTGGAATGGGGCGAGGGTTTGGCAGATCGGTTAGCCGATGAATATCTCGAGATCCAAATTGAATTTGGTGCAAACGATGGCCAAAGATTGGTTTCATTAATTAGCCATGGTCAAAGATTTGCTGGATTTAAACTGTGAGCACTTATCTTCTAATTGACACATCAACTTCTCGCACAAGTGTCGCGATAGTGGGGGATGGCAAAACTCTCTTTGCTTCTCATCACGATGGTGCACTTTTACATGGTGAAGCCCTGCCCGAACTTGTTGCGCAAGGTCTAAAGCTTGAAAGCAGAATTGATCAAGTGATTGTTGGAATGGGGCCAGGTCCATTTACTGGACTTCGAGCCGGTATCTCATTTGCCCAGAGCTTTGCACTTGGCCGTGGGATCCCCTGGCAAGGAGTCTGCAGTTTAGATGCGATTGCAACCCAAATTTCCGAAAGTGATTTCATTGTTGCAATTGATGCCAGACGAAAAGAAGTCTTCTTTGCAAGATATACAAATGGATTACGTATTGGCGAACCAAAAGTTTGTCAGCCATCACAGCTAACTGCGTTTGATATCCCAATCTATGGCGAAGTATTGAATCAATATCCAGATCCAACAGCATTTATCGCTATTGCAGAATCCAGCGCAACATATTTTCAACCCATCTATGTTCGCAGACCTGATGCTTATCCCGCACCTGTCGGTGTGAAATTTAGGCCGATGAATCAACTTGATTTAGTCCCAATATTTTCAATCGAAAAAAGTGCCTATGGCAAAGAGGCCTGGACTATGGCCCAACTTAAAGAAGAGTTCGCTGGCAAAGATCGAATGTATGTTGTCGGGGAATCTTTAGGTGAGGTAATTTCCTATGCCGGTGTGGTTAATTTAGCCGGAACTGCTGATGTCCTAACTTTGACCGTCGCAGATGGCCATCGTCGAAAAGGTATTGGGCGCGAATTATTGCGCCGATTAATTGACTGGTCTCGAACCCAAAAGTGCGAAGCAATCATGCTAGAAGTTCGGGTCGGACACGAAAAAG
>JBILDT010000116.1:0-3798 GCA_044352485.1 Candidatus Nanopelagicaceae bacterium | reverse complement strand
GTGCTCTTCGGCAGAATTCGATTGCCCAAGAAATTGCCGAAAAGGTAGTCAAGTATCGCGATCTTGGTGTCGTTGGATTTGATATTGCTGGACCCGAAGATGGTTTTCCGCCAACAAATCAACTGGACACTTTTAATTATCTTCGTCAAGAGAACGCGCACTTCACTATTCATGCCGGTGAGGCCTACGGATTACCTTCAATCTGGCAGGCGATTCAGATGTGTGGGGCTGAAAGATTAGGTCACGGCGTTCGGATAGTTGATGACATAGATTTTTCTGGAGCTAAACCAAAACTTGGCAGACTATCTGCTTATGTTCGTGATCGCCGGATTCCGCTAGAACTATGTCCAACATCTAATTTGCAGACTGGCGCGGCTAAGTCAATTGCAACTCATCCAATCGGCGCCCTTGCAAAGTTAAGATTCCGAGTAACAATTAACACCGATAACAGATTAATGAGCCGCACTTCAATGACAAACGAGATGGTTGAAGTTGTTAAGGCTTTTGATTGGACATTTCAAGACTTGCAACGTGTGACTATAAATGCGCTAAAGAGTTCATTTATTCCATTTGAGGAACGTCTAGCGATTATCGAAGAAGTTGTAAAACCGGGATATTTAGCTATAGCTAGCGAATAATTTCGTAAACTCTCTCTTTATTTGTTCAACTAAATTATCGGCAAACTGCTCTTCACCGATGACTTCGATATAAGTCTTTAATTTAGGCTCGGTTCCGCTCGGTCTAATAATAATTTTTGCGCTTTCGCCGCATTTGATTCGCAGGCCAACGGTTGGGGCCAATCTCTTACTTAAGTCCTCAAAACTAGTTACATCTAGGCCGGCAACATGTTTAGGTGGATTCGCCACAACCTCGGCGATGGTTCTAGAAATTTCCGAGACATCTTCATACCTGATCGAAAGTTGTTCGGTTCGGTGATAACCGATTTCGCTCCAGATTTCATCAAGGTAGGCAAACAAGCTTGAACCCCGACCGATTAATTCAGAGTTAATCTGTGCGATTTTCAAGGCGGCAGAAATTCCATCCTTATCATTTACCTTCGAAGGATTCACGCAGTATCCAATCGCTTCTTCATATCCAAAAACCAGGTTGTTTATCTTGGATAGATACTTGAAGCCGGTTAACGTCTCGTGGAAATCGGCACCGCTGTTTTTAGCAATCTTCTTAAGTGCGCTTGAAGAGACGATGGTTGTTGCAAAGGTTTTACCAACCACCTTTTCGGTCTTTGAAATGTAATGGCCAAGGATGATTCCAATTTCATCTCCTCGCAGGGTCCGCCAGTTTCCGGCTGCATCTTTTGCTGCTACTGCGCACCGATCTGCATCGGGATCGTTAGCAATAACCAAATCCCCATTCTGCGAAATTGCCAATTTGATTGCCAAATCCATCGCACCGGGTTCTTCTGGATTGGGGAATGCAACTGTCGGAAAATCTGGATCTGGCTCGCATTGCTTCTCTACCAAGATTGGTTTTGAGAAGTTCGCTGCCTCAAATACAGAGAGCAAAGTTTGTGTGCCAACACCGTGCATGGCCGTGTAAATGATTTTTTGAGCGGCTGCTTCTTTGGCTCCACTTACGCAACTTGAAACGTAACCGTGGATTACTTCTTCGCCGACTATCTTCCAGTTCGATCCACGTGGGCTCGGAAGTTCAACCTTGCTAATCAACTTGGAAATTTCTTTATCGATTGGGGCGATTATCTGGCTGCCTCGATATTCGACGTCATCAAGGTTTCCACCAAGATAAACCTTGTATCCGTTATCAGTTGCTGGATTGTGGCTTGCAGTCACCATGATTCCGCAATCCATTTTCATTTCATTTACTGCAAAAGCTAATACTGGTGTTGGAAGTTCACGGGGGAGCAGGTAAACATCAAGTCCCACACCCGAAAGAATCTCGGCGCTTTCTTGCATGAATTCTGCTGAACCATGCCTTGCATCACGACCGATAACAACTTTGGATAAACCTCTAGAGATTAAAAAAGAAGCTATTCCGGCAGCAGTGCGTCCGACAACTGCGCGATTCATTCCTGATGGTCCTGGTCGCACTGGTCCACGTAATCCTGCAGTGCCAAACTCTAGAAAACCGTTAAAGGATTTGCGAAGTTCGATCTCGTTATTTTCAGAGAGCCAATTACTAAGTAGTGAAGCGGTATCTGAATCCGGATCCTTTGCAATCCAATCTAAAACTTCTATCCGGAACTGCTCATCAATCACAGTTGTTTTAGAACCTTCGCGAGCAATTCACCCATTCGCCCAGCAGCTGCCTGCCCGGCCTCCATAACTTCGGTGTGGCTCAATTTTTCTCCGGTGACACCGGCGGCAGCATTTGTTACAAGCGAAATTCCCAAAACTTCTGCACCTAGTGCATGTGCTGCAATCGCTTCTGGGACTGTAGACATTCCTACTAGGTCTGCGCCAACTGTTCGCAACATATTTATCTCTGCTGGTGTTTCGTAAGCTGGTCCGCGCCAATGAACATAAACACCTTCAGCTAGCGATGGATCTTCGCTCTTCACTAGTTGGCGAATTCGCTTGCTATACAAGTCAGTTAAGTCTACGAAGTCAGCACCAATTAGTGGGCTTGTTGCAGTCATAGAAATATGGTCGCGAATCAGAACTGGCTGTCCGACTTTGTAATCCCGATTTATTCCACCGCAGGCATTGGTTAACACAACTACTTTGCAACCAGCTTTTACCGCTGTGCGCGCCCCATGAACAACAGGTTCCAGACCTTTACCCTCGTATAAGTGGGTCCGACCAAGAAAGACGAGTGCTTGAATTTTTCCATTTGCGCCATCGATTTCATAAGAGCGAATCAATCCACCGTGGCCGACAACTGTCGGAGCTGGAAATCCTGGAACGTCAGTTACTGCAAATTCGTGAGTCGGTTTTCCGAGTGCATCAGTTGCCGGCATCCACCCAGATCCCATTACAAGTGCTACATCGTGTTTCGGTTTCCCGGTTATTTCGGCAATCTTCGCTGCGGCTAAAACTGCGGTGCCAAGTGGATCAGAATATAAATCGCTCATTCGGCAAACCTACCTGTTCTCATCGTGATCTTTAGAACTCATATTTGCCATATGGTGCTTTCGACAGAGAACTTCGTAAACAACTTCAGCATCAGGCGAAGTGTCACCTGGGACCAATTGATCTCCCTCACGAGTCATGCGCCCATTAATAATTCTGGCGTTGTGTGTTGCACGAAGCCCGCACCAACAGAGCGCTTCAACCTGCAATGGGTTGACTCGATCTGCCAATTCAATAAGTCGCATCGAACCAGGGAATAGGGAAGTTCTAAAATCACTAAGGATTCCAAAGGCGAAAACATCTACATTTAAAATATCTACGATTCGAGCAAGTTGATCGATTTGTTCACTTTCATAAAACTGAGCTTCATCGAAGATTAAATAGTCTAACTTTCCACTTTTTGCTTGATGAGATTCCACAAACGAGAAGATATCCATCTCGCTACCAACTTCTATAGCTGGGCTTTGAAGACCTAATCTGGAGGAGATAATTCCAGTGCCGGCTCGATCTCGATTTGTAAAGACCAAACCATGGCGGCCGCGGCTCTCATAGTTGTGAGCGGTTTGCAGCGCCAAAGTGGATTTTCCACTGTCCATTGTTCCGCAGTAATAAATTAGCTGAGCCATGGCGGCAGTTTGTCATAACCAGCGCTGAAAGATCAGCGCGGCACGAGTTTTATTCGCCGGTGTAATACTTTCCAATTTCTGCCAAGGATTTATCGAGAATTTCCAGACCAAGTCGGGCATCGGCT